>PWJF01000362.1 GCA_003560935.1 Ignavibacteriales bacterium | reverse complement strand
CAACCTACGAAAATCCTCATTCAATATATCTATCTGACTCTGAATTTGTGCATCGGAAATATTCTGCGAGGATGTATTATATACAACATGAACTACAACGGGTATGATAACTTTTCCCGATCTAAATTCCATTAACTCAAGCCTGCGCATATTTTCGATATATGCTCTAATCTCTTGTTCCAGTCTTTCCTCACTCCTGGCAAATTCCGGATCAATATTCAGACGTTCCTCATAGCCTATCATTGTCCCACAAATTCTTTCCGTTACTGCCGGTGCGCATCCCGATAGCGATAGAACAACAAATATGATAAGCATTAATCCATAGATCCCCGGTGAATGCAAATTGGTTATTGTTGACATGATCATACCTCCTCGATCAGGTGAGCAATGAAGTTAATTATTACATACTCAACGGAACACCGATAACAGAATTATATAGTCTTAGAATCATTCCTTATACATTGGAGAATAAAACAATTGAGTACGCTGCATCTTGTTTAATTGGGGGAACCAATTAATGCATAAAACAACACCAACGCACATAGAAGAACGAGAAATAATTATAATTATAAGATACCTGAAACCGGAAAACCTTGATAAATATAAACTAAGTCTTTTGAATAATCCTGCTTCAAGACAGAACTACATCAGACCGTTCCACCTGGAATCCAATCGAAAATCAGATAGGAGGTAAGACATTCTGGAACAGTATCGGATTTACATAGGTAATGTATAACCGTGCATCTCTACTGCGGGAATATAATAATATTTATTCGTAAAAGTCAATAGTTCTATAGAATATTTTTTTTCGTTAACACAATAATAATCGCAATAAATGTTTATGGAAAAATATTTCACCTCCCTGCCGTTACGGGCGAGATCAAATAAATATGAAAATTTTGATTTTTTAGTTAATACCGCGTCACCATTTTTAGCCGGATTTTTGCTCTGGGATAGCCCTGTTTGTTTATCGATATCGGTACCTTTCAATGCTTCCTTAGACATCCTCACGGCATATGGTTTAACACACACGGCAACAACATCGTACCGTTTGGCAATCTCACATCCATCGGGTATATCCTTATCGGTCATAGTAGGATGCAGGAGCGAATGGTCGATCATTTTTGCACGTGTTTTTAAGGGTATGGTTTCGTTCATAAAGATCCACCTATCAGAAAATCTCATTGTGCTTCTTCACATATTCAATCACTTCGTCAACCCGGCAAAACGCGATGGCAGTATAGGTATCGGCAGCGCCGTAATAAATTGCAATGCGTCCGGTGTCGGCATCGTACAGGTTCTGGCATGGAAATACGACGTTGGGTACAAATCCACTCACTTCATATTGTTCTTCGGGAGTCAACAGATAGTTACCACATCGAAACTTCACCTTTTCCGGCTCATCAATATCCAGTATCGCAGCACCAGTGCTGTAGACAAAACCATTACAGGTATTCGAAACACCGTGATAAAACAGCAGCCACCCTTCGGTTGTCTCAATGGGTACAGGCCCTGCCCCGATCTTTGTACCCTGCCACCATCCCTGACCGCCTCTTCCCATTACCCGTTTATGATTACCCCAGTGGATCAGATCCGGGCTTTCGCTGATGAATATATCACCGAAAGGCGTATGTCCGCTGTCGCTCGGACGGCTTAACAATTTATACTTGCCGTTTACCTTACGTGGAAATAACACACCATTACGGTTAAAAGGCATTAAAGGATTCGGCAGACGAACCCATGTTTTCAGGTCTTTGGTATAACCCATACCGATTGACGCTCCGTGCATATCATCGCACCATACGACATAAAAAGTATCGTCGATCTTCACAAAACGTGGATCGTATGCGTAACTCACCGGAAATGGCTTACCGTCGCGGTCGACCCACGGTATAACGTGGTCATCGATATCAAAGCTTATACCATCCTTGCTGCGACCGAAGTGAATGTTTGCGCGACCGTTTTTATGGTCGGCTCTGAAGACGCCTATAAAAGCACCTTCGAGCGGAAGCACTGCACTATTATATACCCTCGCGATAGATTCAGTCGGATTCCAGCCAATAACAGGATTCTTACTGTAACGCCACATTGGTGCGATGCTTTCTTTTGGTTTATCCTCCCAGGGGAGGTTCGGGAGTGAGGTTCCGATAATTGTTTTCATAGTTAATATGTAATTATTATTTTTTGAAGAGACTTGCGACGCACTTCCCCTCGGTGCAAAACTACAAATTCCCAATATTTTTGCCATTTAATACGGGTAAGTGCACCGCAAGATATTGTTTATAAATTTTTCGTAACGTCATTTATTTTTAATCTTACCAGAGATAAGCCACTATTGTATTCGTTTCCTTCAACTTATCCTGGTGGATAAAATTCCCTTTTATCACTTCACCGTTAATTTCAATTCTGTCTATTCCCTTCTCGGCTTGATTAGGATTGCGCACTTCAATGTCCAATGTTTTACTCTTGAAGACACGTTTAATAGTAAATTTGTCCCAGTCTTTCGGAATACAGGGGTCGATAGTAATGCCATCATATTCAGGTTGAATACCCAGAATATATTGTAAGGCTGAGTAATATGCCCAGGTAGCTGCACCCGTCAGCCAGGGCAGACGCGATGCACCATGGCGCGGACTATGCTTGCCGTGAGTCGACTGACTGTAAACATAGGGCTCGATTTGCCGAACATCTGCCCGTGTGTTATACGCGGCAGGCATTGATGATTTAAAATACTCAAATGCCCGTGTACCATTTCCCCGTATCGCTTCTGCCATCACCACCCATCCCTGT
>PWJF01000494.1 GCA_003560935.1 Ignavibacteriales bacterium | reverse complement strand
GGAAGATCTTCCGCCGCGACGCTGGTCATAGAATAAGAGAACGAAATAATCCGCCAGCGGCAGCACGGGGTTCATAATCGAATTCATTCCCGCTCCGGGTCCCCCGTGAACAACCACAAGGGTATCCCTACCGGTTCCGATAAGTTGGTAATAGAGTTCAACTTCTCCTGACGATTTTATATAACCGTCCTTGATCACGGTTTTTGCATCATCAGTGTACTTGCATGAAACCGCAATCAGAAACACGAGGGCAAGAATGATTTGGATTGTTTTTTTCAAGAGTTTGTAATGTTTTCGAGCACCTGATTCAGAATGAGACACGCGACAGCTCTTAATTCATCCTCAAGTGAAAAAAGTGATCTCATCACTGCTCGATTCGGTTCGCTTCCATCCGAAATTTCGTTCATAAAACTCTGTCGAATTTTCCAGGTCGGAAACGCCGAGTGTTATCAGGGTTAATCTCTGATCCAAATTTATTTCTCCGCTTGACTGAGTAAAAGCCGGATAACCGGCAGTGCACATGAATAGTATGAACGGGATTACTGTTTTCATAACCTTATGACTTTGAGTTTTTGTTTTTTACCGCTATTTTATGGATTGCTGTTCCAAATTGCCCGGTGGACCTTCCAATCTCCATCATCCGTTTTTTTCAATATCCTCATCACTTTATAGGATGATTGCTCTATTTCATTGTTTTTCCCCCGGCTTGAACCATGAATGAATCCCCATTCCAAGGCATAGTCACCCAATATTTTTATCTCCTCGAACTCAAGCCGGTAGTCCAAAATTTCCGTCCCCTGCATCGCTTCTTCCATCTGCCGGTAACTTTGATTCAGACGCTCTTCACCCTGAATAATGTGTTGACCAGGCGGCATCATGACGGCATCCGGAGTAAGCAGAGAACGAAGCGTCTTGAAATCACCGGATTTCGAGGCTTCCATATCCCGTTGACGGAGTTCTTTAATTTTCTTCAACTCATTTGCAAAATTATCATCTGTGTGTTTCATGGTAAAAGTGCTCATATTGAATATTACTACGGATTTATTGTACCTATTGTGTTCACCATATCGGAAATTCTGTATTTCCGGGAGATTGTTCTTAACGGTATATGTACTATCTTCCTTTCCACAATTTCTTCAAGAATTGTATCTGCCCGGCGTGATAAATATCATGTGCTGCGATCCCCGAAAGCACAAAGAAGTTTGTTTGCTTACTCCCTTTTGATTTTTTGTACAGGTCGCTTATTGGCAACTGTTCTGCGGCATCACGTAACATCCGGTGCATCCGATCGAGCAAAGCGATGTCCTCCCGCCAAAGTCCTTCGCATTCGTTTAGATTTTGCGTTTTATCAGGACGAGGGAACCAATCCGATCCCTTTTGCGGAAAGGAGCCGCGTGATGTGCCCGTCAGCCTCCGCCACACCGTATACTTCCAATAAGCAGCATGTACCACAATTTCCCATATATTGTGGCGTTTCAGGCCGGGACGCCACATAGCTTGTTCCGCTGGAACACCACGCACCGACCCACGCAGAGTTGTTCCGTGCCAGGACCGATGATCGTATGCCTGGTCTATAATGCGTAATAATTGTTGCAGCTCATTCGAGATGTTCATTTTCTACCGTAGTTTGCGAAGCCGAGCCGGTCGCTCCAGATTAGAAAATCGATTATCAGAAAAATATTATAAAATCATTATGAATTATACATTATACTATGACAAGAATAGAAGTCTCTCTCGAAGCTGGCTTAAAAGAATAGGTAACACGCATCAACGCCACAGTCCCAATACCGCTCCCATGAGAATAAACACAATGACCATATAACCGCCGTTGATGAGCATATACCTCCACGACCGGCGCTCGAAGAGTGCGATGATGGCAACGGAGAGCGCCACCCAACCAAAGCCCGCTAAAAACCCTGCCAGAACTCCAAACACCATGTCCGTTTCAGGAGTTGCCAGAAACGCCGCCAGGTTGCCGGACATGAGCAGAAAAAAGATGAATGAGAGGCCAAATATTTTTGCCTGTTTTCCTTTCGCCAGATCGTCTTCCGTAAATTTGTTTTCTTGCATCCACGCTTTGCCAAATAGAATGGGAGAATACCAGAGCCCTCCTAAAGCGAACGGAAGTATCGCGGCAACGAATACAGCGGGAAGGTTAATGTAATCAGGATTCATAATTTAATCCTCTTTAGGGTAATTGGTGTTTAGTGTGATTAACAGTTTCAGGATGTCGAATTACTATGCATTCATCACGATTACTCTTCCGGTCATGATCGATTGCCTTGCATATTAATCAGGTTATCGGTAAGATTGATAAATAAGGGAAAATAGCTAGATCTTTATTTCGTGTATAGTAAAATATTAACCTCGCCGGTCTAACGGGAAGAAATTGGGCTGCTTCCGGTGAAAATTAAAGTCAATGAACTCCTCCGGATTGAAGCCTGAAAAATGTTTGAAATCCTTTATGAAATGGGATTGATCTGTATAGCCACAATTATAGGTAATCGCTGTCCAGCTAATATGCTCTTCATTGTGAATCATTTTGAGAATTTCATTAAACCTTAAGATTCTATGATACACTTTGGGCGTTATTCCGAGATACTTTTTAAATTGATTTATTAAATGTTTTTGGGTGTGGGGGTAGCTTTCAATTATCTTTATATGATTGGATACAGGTTCATTTTGAAACCGCGTTAATATCGTGAACAGCTCTTCCGGCGGTTCTTTTATCTCATCGAATCTATTTTTGAGCCATTTATCGGCTCGTCTGAATTGTTTTCGTGAAGTACCAACCG
>PWJF01000104.1 GCA_003560935.1 Ignavibacteriales bacterium | reverse complement strand
ATGAGGGATCGGTTATATCTGCTTTTGAAAACAAATCTTCCTGTACTTCGCTGCGTTCTTCAGCATATCGCGAGATGTAGTCCGCATAATTTTCTATTGTCAAGCGATGAAGGCGTTCGTGATTCCACCACAAAGAGCGCGGATCGTATGTTGAAGTCGGAACCGGACCGATATCGGGGATTCCCGTATTCATCCAAACCGGTTTAAAGAGACTTGTGCACGGCGCAGACGTACCCGTCACCCAGATTGTATGCTCACGGTTTTTCAAATGCACAACGATCGATCCCGTTGTTTGCGTATCCTTTCGTGCCGGTCCCCATCCGGCGTGCGCACAGAGTGTAGAGTTAAACAACCGCCCTTCTTTCAGTTCCCCGGAATTTCCCGGTTCACCGTGATCGCTTAATACCCGTACCATCGTTCTTACATCTATCGAGCCGCTTTTCTCATTGAGTAACGACGATGATCTCCCGCTTCGTTCTTTGCTGCACGATGCCCAGGTAAACAATTTATCCTCTAAAAATTCCGAAAAATTAAAATCGCCTTTCACCTTTTTTCCGGTTAATTTACAAACCGTGTCGATCACATTACCGGATGCTTCATCCCATTCCGTTCCAATACACAATTTATTCGAGATCGATCCGAAATCCCGAATGCGTTTCGCTGCCCATATTCTATCGACCGTTTCGAGTATCCACGCTTCGACCGAATCGGTAATGATATATGAATTGTGATAATAAAGTCCGTGACGGTAAGAACAATTTCCGCCTTGACCGTACCGTTCAAGCAGTCCTGTAATAATATCAAGTGCTTCTTTTGCGGATGCTGATCGCTCAAGCCCCAGACGCAGTAAATCCATACCCAACAAATTGGGTTCTTTCCGGGGCTTTATACCGGAAAATATCGCTTCGTTGCCAATTGCGACGCCGTATTCATTCACACCCATTTCGGCGCCCCACATCCAGAACGGTCGTGAGAGAAAAGTTTGATATGTCGTCTCAGCTTGTGGTATTTCCCGGTAGGTACATTGAACAATCGATCCTGAGGAATGCTCCTTGCGAGGCACTATCTCGATATACTGTGCCTCATTCGGATACCGGTCGCTGTTCTTTGCAAAAAGTACACTACCATCCGACGTCGCGGATTGGAGAGCAACAACGGTATCGCACATAGCATGATCCGGGTTAGATTAATGAATGGTAAAATATAAGAATAAATAGAGGAAAAAGAAAAAGCAGGATTATTGATCTAATACCTAATTTTGTTTGCTTTTTGTGTATAAATTTTACTTTTTAACTACAATGTTTGGTATAAAATCATAGCCCCTACGGTAAGTTTCATTGGTTTTTGGATAAGCTTGATTAATCGTGAATAAGAGAAAAAGCATCAATAACATACTGATCACCGGCACACCCGGATCCGGTAAAACCACGCTTTTGGAAAAGGTAATCCATCAGATACCGAATAAAAAAGGATTCATCACACGTGAAATCCGCAATTCGGGTAGACGAACCGGTTTTGAGATCGTGACCTCGGACGGAGAACGAAAACCACTCGCCGGTATCGATATCGATTCTCCGTACCGCGTATCAAAATATAAAGTGGATGTCGGGGGATTCGAAAGAGTGATCGAACGGTTGTTCGACTTTGCGGAAGATGATGCTCTCTATATAGATGAGATCGGAAAGATGGAATTATTTTCCGACCGGTTTAAGGAGCTTGTGACAAAGTATCTTACGGCAGAGAACCTTTTTATTGCAACGATCGCAATGAAATCGAATCATGAATTTGTCCGCGGGATAAAACGGCGCCGCGATGTATCGTTATTTACTATCGACCGGAATAATCGGAATAAGATATATTCTGAGTTATCGGAATGTTTATATAAATGAGCAGCGGCACGATGTTGGTTATTTTCACATATCTTAAACCTATAGCTAAGTTGAAATGTTTGTGTTTACCTCCAACGCCTCGCCCCGGCCCCTCTCCGTTCAGATGGAGAAGTGCTTCAGGTCTCGCAAAGTATTCTATAATTTACCGATGGCTCTCGTGCTACACACAATATCCCGGTTTTTATCGTATTCTTTTTTATGATCATGAATCGGGCCGTCGAGCTCAACAACAAGTCGTTTCTGCCTGGTAAAGAAATCGGCTATATAAAAATATTTTTTGTGGAATGATTCCTCGTAGACAAGAGGTTTCTGGCAGTAAAATTTTACCCCATCCAACTGTTTGTTACGAAGGTAATCCCAGAGTTTTCTCTCGGAAGGAGTCGCACGCTGGCGGAGTTCGCGGCAGAGTTGGGTGATTGATTTCCGATTTTGTGTACTCATTGGATCATCCTGATTGAGCAATGTTATTTTAAAAAGTTTCTGTTAACCCGAAAAGTTCGCGCTCCTCTCCACGCCCTCTCCCCAACCCCTCTCCGTTCCACGGAGAGGGGCTTGAGAACTTGCAACTAACCCGCTCACCTCCTGACTCCCCCTCTCCGCGAAATGCGGAGACCCCGCATACGGCGCGGGGCAGGTGGGGCCGGGGGGTGAGGCTACAATCTGCTTATCCGTTGCCTCGATTTGCCGGTGGATGGTGGTCTTTTCGTGAGCGGACTTTGCGGCGGTTGATTGTTTGTGCAGATCGAGCATTATTTCAACAAAGAAAACATCCGGTCATGACGGGACAGTAAAAATGCTAAAAAATGCTATATTTTCACTCAAAAAATTTAAATATAATTTGATAAAATTCCTTGATATAAGATTTCAGTATATATATTATATAAGTGTTTCCAAAGGTTCCGCCCTGAT
>PWJF01000504.1 GCA_003560935.1 Ignavibacteriales bacterium | reverse complement strand
GACGCTCACGCCGAATTCCACGGCAGCGATGTTTTGTATTTTCGTGTGCAGTCCCTGCCCCATCTCCGTACCGCCGTGATTGACGAGTATGGTACCGTCCTGATACACATGCACCAACGCACCCGCCTGATTCAGGAACGTTGTAGTAAACGATATGCCGAACTTCACCGGTGTTATGGCGATACCCTTCTTTTTAAACTCATGCAATGCGTTGAACGTATTTATATCCTCACGGCGTTTTCGATACTCCGATGATTTCATCAATTGTTCATATATCGTATACAACCGGTTGTTCTCAACAACCTCTCCGTAATGTGTAATATTATTCGTATCGGTACCGTAGAAATTCGCATACCTGATATCCGCCGTATCTTTTTTCAGATAGCGTGCAACCCGGTCAACAACCGTTTCAATCGCAGCCATTCCCTGCGGTCCTCCGAACCCTCGCATCGCGGTATTGGGCGGGAGGTTTGTTTTCCAAACGTTACCGGTTACTTTAAAGTTCGGAATGAAATACGCGTTATCCGTGTGAAGCATTGCACGCTGCATGATGGCAAACGAAAGATCTACAGCCGCTCCTCCATCACTGTTAAGTTCGAACTTCACGGCTGTAATCCTCCCGCCGTTATCAAATCCGGCTTCATATTTTATCAAAAAACGATGACGTTTCCCGGTCATTATCATATCGTCGTCGCGGAACAACCGGATCTTTACCGGACGATTGGTTGCCCGACACAGCAACGCTGTCCAGCAGGCAGTGTGATTTGCCTGCGTCTCTTTGCCGCCGAACGCTCCCCCCATTCGACGTACTTCGACAACAACCTGGTTCTTTCCCACCCCTAGAACTTCGGCAACAAGCGCCTGCGTTTCCGACGGGTGCTGTGTTGAACTGTACATATGCATTTCATTCTCTTCGCCGGGAATACACAATGCCACCTGCGATTCGAGATACAAGTGTTCCTGCGCGCCGGTATGGAGTTCGCCTTTTATAACATGTTGTGCGGATCGCAATCCTTGCCCCACATCTCCGCTTTCTATTGTTCGTGGCGGCCCAAGCAGGGTATTCTTTTTTATAGCCGTCTCTATATCGAGTACGGGCTCAAGGGGTTCATATTCCACCTTTATCAAACGTTCTGCTTCTATGCACTGATTATTCGTTTCAGCAGCAATTAAAAACACTGCTTGACCCACAAACATAACTTCGCCGTCGGCAAGACAGGGTTCATCCTTCACCACCGGTCCCATTTGATTAACACCGGGTACATCCTTTGCACAGAGAACGGCATGTACGCCCGTCACCTTCATTGCCTCGCTCAGATCGAATGACTTAATTCTTGCCCGGGCAAACGGACTATACACTACCCTTCCGATAAGCAATTGATCGTTCACCGTGATGTCGTCGATGTATACCGCTTCGCCGGTGACGTGGAGCCGTGCGCTTTCATGTGGTGTTGATTTATTCATAAATAATTCCGTAAAATACTAACAAGTTAATCGTTAAGGGTTATTGGTTAATGGTGTGGTTCGCGCCAATTAACCATTAAAAAATAACCATTAACTTTTTTTATACGGCAATTTTCTGATCTGCCGTATCAAACCAAAACTTAAGCAACAAATTCTTCGCCGCTATTCTCCGCATCTTCGCTCCGCCGCGGACGTCGGAGATCGGATTAAAGTCGCTGTCGATAAACTTCATCGCTTCTTCGATTGTATTTCTTGACCACTCTTTCCCGATAAGATATTCCTCAACGGCAGATGCTCTCCTAATACGTTCAGCCATACCACCGTATGCAAGAACAATCGATCCAACAATATTTGTATCGTCAAGAACAAGCTTAAATCCGCTGCTTATAGTTGAAATATCAAGATCTTTTCTCTTTGATATTTTATACGATTTGAAAATTTCATCAGCAGACGGTTTCGGGATAATCACGGCAGTAATAAGCTCATCGTCATCTTTCGCGGTTTCACGGTAACCGGTTATAAATCGTTCGACCGGTATATCCCGCTTTCCTCGTTTGCTCTCAAGAACGACTACTGCGCTGTAAGCGATCAATACCGGCAGCGTATCGCCGATAGGTGACGCGGTACCCAGATTACCGCTTAACGTTGCGAAGTTTCTTATCTGCTGCGAGCCAAATACTTCAAGTATCGAGTACAATGCTCCAAAATTATCTTTAATACGCGGCATCATATCCTTTAACGACATGCCGGCACCGACCGTAATATAATCTTCTGTTTCGTTCAGGAAGTTCAGCTCAGTCACACCGGAAAGATCAATCACCTCTTTTAGAAGTTCGTGCTTTTTAGTTACGCGAAGCGCCGCATCGGTAGCGCCGGTAATCACATCGGCATCGGGAAATTTTGATTTCAACTCCAGTGCTGTCGATAACGAAGCCGGACGGTAATACCGTTGTCTGGCGGTTTTAATTTGGATCGATTCATTCGGGATAGATTTTAAAAGTTCTACAATCCGAGATTCATTATCCGTAAAATGATCCATACCGTTTTTCACACATGCTTTTGCAGCGGCTTCAATTATCGGTCTGTAGCCGGTACAGCGGCAGAGATTCCCGGTAAGAGCATCGTCGATTTCTGCTCTCGTAGGATTTATCCATGTTTTATAGAGAGCAAACATTGCCATGATTATTCCCGGCGTACAAAAACCGCATTGACTGCCGTCTGTATCTACCATCGCTTGTTGTACCGGATGCAATTCTCCTGAATTCATCTTCAGGTTTTCAACGGTGATGAGTTGTTTCCCATGGATCATCGGTAGAAAAACAAGACATGAATCGACCGCCCGATACCGCATCCTGTCATCAACTACGTCAGCCAGCACAACCGAACACGCTCCGCAATCACCTTCAGCACATCCTTCCTTAACACCTTTATGTGTTGGCAGATTTCGGAGATAATTCAATACTGTTGTGGTGGGATGTAATATTGAATCTTTTTCAAAATCAATAGTTACGATGCTATCGTCAAGGACGAATGATATAGTGGACTGCATGAGCGGTTTGTCCTGAAAGTGGAAAACGAGTTATGTATAATGAAAGTATACAAACTTTGTGAGGAATCTTCAAGTAATACAAGGACTTACAGCTTTTCTTTTCCCTCGTCCCGGCGGACAGTTCCCCCGATAACGAGCCCGGCACCGATAATTACAAGGTTTTTAATAATATATTGCCCCTCGGTAGTCAATCCGTATGGGAAATGAGTAAACGTGACATCGGGAAGTAACACCAGAGGAAGGAATGTTCCCGGTATTTGAAGGAATAATAAAAGAATAGCGATCCTGACAAGCGGTCTGAAAAGCAGTGTAACACCGATAGCAACCTCCCACCACCCAAGAAAGGGAACAAACAAGTCAGGATTCAACCAGTATACCGTTCCCCGAACCAATCCTTCCGCAGGACTCATGCCCAGCGGTTTCAGCAATCCGAACCATATAAAAACAATCGCTATGGAAATTCTTAGTATAAGAAATCCATACCGCTCCATCCAACCTGCTATGTGCCGGTCGATTACATCGAGTTTTTCTTTTTGAAAAATTTTTTCCATCAATAGACCTTTTTATCCTCCAGTTTATGAAAGGTCTCAAACAATTCCAGACTTTCATTTTTGAGAAAATCACCGACGATTTCCACAGGACTATTGCCGAGTTCCTTCATAGTGTCGTTCGAGATGTGCAGCTCATTGAACCCGACATTCTCTGCATCGCTGATCGATGTACCATACACAATTTTTGATATTTTAGCCCAGTGTATCGCACTGAAGCACATCGGGCATGGTTCGCATGTTGAATAGATAACGCACTCCGACAAATTCACGGTACCGAGTTTCTTACATGCCTCACGTATTGCATGAACTTCCGCATGCGCGGTGATATCCATATTTTTCCATACAACATTATGCTCACATACTATGACTTCATCATCTTTGACTATACATGCGCCGAACGGTGTTTGTCCGTATGCAACTCCCTTTTTCGCTTTCTCAATAGCCATGCGCATATATCTTTCGTCGTTTGCATTCATAGCGCCCTCGAATTTAATTATTGATACTATATAACACATAGATTTGTCTATTGTGAGTACCCTGTAGCGCCGGTATATGTGTTACCAGGGTATTACATAATGAACCCATCCTCGAAAAGCGGGATGGGTTATCTCTGAATAATATAGAAAGTTAATGTAGGAAAATCAAGGAAGAAAAAACCATATCCAGTTGTTATTAACCGGCTACTTGCCTACCCGTCTTTAAACGATAGGTATATACACCACTTAATCCTTCATGGTACGGGAATTCATCTTATTAATTCTTTTGTTATATTATATGAGGATATATAATTTTATCGGTACAAATTTTGAGGTAAATAATGATGAAGAATTTATTCGGTTATGTAGTTATAATATCCCTAATATCGGGGTTTCCACTGTATTCACTTGCAGACTTTACAGTATTACATCCCGGGCAGGATCAGGAAGACGAGCAGTTGTTATTCAGAAACTGGACATTATTTCACGAGGATTATCGCAACGGTTATTACGAGCGTGCGATACCGTACGGTTGGAAAGTCATGGAACTAAATCCAACCTATTTCCGGACACTATACAGGAACCTTGCAGAGTGCTACCGGCAACTGTATCTGAAAGAAAATGATCCGGAATTACAAACTGCATATGCCGACACCATCATACTGATTTTTCAGAAAGGAATCGACTATTTACCCAATCGGGCCCATACTTATTATTTACAAAAAGCGCATTTCTATGAAAATTACTATTCACCGCCGAAAATCACAAAAGCCATCGAGGGGTATGAATATTCCGTGGAACTTGAATTTGATACAATCGATTTTGAATACATCGACCGTCTCGGAAACTTATATTTGAACAACCGCGGACCCGACAATGATTATGAAGAACGGGCAATAGCATTATACCAACGGTATCTAACCGAGCGCGATCCTGATAGTGCAACTTCGATGGACCGATTACGAAGGGTTATTCGCGATCCCGAGGAGCTTATTACAATCGCGGAAGCACAATTGCGTACCGATCCCAATGATCCGGCGAATATCTGGCGTCTGGTGCAAGCATATAATGCTGCGATCAAATATGAAAAAGCTATCCCTCATGTTAAAAAATTAACAGAAATAAACCCCGAGTCGGAGACATATTGGTCAGAGTTGGCACGACTATATAACCGGGTTCATGATCTGCACAAAACCATCGAAGCATATCGTGAACTAATGGGATTGAAACCAAATGATCCGGGAATTCCATTGGAAATCGCCCGTACCTACCGCCAGCTCGGCAATTATCAACCGGCGCGATCGTATGCGCAACAGGCAAGCCGCATGAATCCAAATTGGGGCGAACCGCTTATCGAAATTTCATCTATATACGAAGAAGTTATAGAACAATGCGTCGTTGAAATAAAAGGTGGGTGGGCGAATATGGAACTCTCCGATCGTGTCGTGTATAAACTTGCTCAGGAATATTATCAAAGAGCGGCACAGATAGACGATCGTGTCGCATCCCGAGCCAGTGAACGTGCCGAATTCTTGAACAATCTTGTACCTCAGGATGAAGATTACTTCTTTAATCGTGACCTGATTGTCGACGGCAAAATCAAAGTGTTCGGTAATTGTTACGAATGGATCGAGGAAGCAATAACCGTACCGGATCGTTTCCAATGATTGTCAGTGCAGTAGAATACCGACTATAACATACAGGAATGCCGCTGCGCCTGCCGCAACCATCGCATAAGGGAGTTGCGTCCGGACGTGATCAATGTGATCGCTAGCAGCAGCCATAGAGGAGACAAGAGTGGTATCGGAAATGGGAGATACGTGATCGCCGAAGACGCCTCCCCCCAGCACCGCTGCAAGACTAAGCGGCACGTTCACATCCATGAGCAATGCGGTGGGAACGGCAATTGGTACCATGATTGCAAATACTCCCCAGCTTGTACCCGTTGAAAAAGCGATAAACGCAGACGTAACAAATACAATAGCTGCTATATACTGCGGCTGGAGAAAATCATCTGCGAGAGAGGCGACGTATGCACCGGTGCCGAGTTCCCGGCTCATATCACCGATGGCAAAGGCAAAGATCATAACAATGGCGAGCGGTATCAAACCGCCGATACCTTTCAACGTGAGATCGAATACTTCTCTGAATGAAAATATGTTTTGCATGAGGGGTAGAGCGCCGGCAACAAATATAGCAAGAAGCACCGACCATAACACCGACGTCGATCCGGTTCCTGCCGTAATATTTCCATCACCGGTAATGTACAATCCTACCGGCATCATAATGATCATTGCCAATACCGGCAAAATCATATTCCCGGCGCGGTATGGAATGCCGCTTTTCGGTTCTATCGAGGTTATCTCATCCGACACCATCGGTACAGCGCCGTCCGCAATTGTTTTACCGGTCGTGCGTGCACGTTCTTCGGCTTTTTTCATCGGACCGAAATCCTTGAAAGTCAGTATTATAAACGCTACCATAATGATCACAATGATCGCATAAAAATTTAACGGGATGCTATCGATAAATACCTGAACGGCATTTTCAAGCTCCTCCCTTTCAAGTAGACCGATCACAAATGCACCCCATGCATTGAGCGGTATAAGCACACATTTCGGTGCCGACGTGGAATCGAGAATATAGGCAAGCTTCTCGCGAGAAATCCGTAACCGTTCAAATAACGGACGGGATACCGACCCTGCGACCAGACAACAAATACTTGATTCAATAAATATTATGAATCCGATAAACCCCGACAGACTCGCCGCACCGCGCGGAGTGCGTGCAATATTACGTTTTTGTATCCATTCCACAAAGCCGTTGACGCCTCCGCTTCGCTGCGTGAGTGTAATAAGCGCACCAATCAAAGCACAGAATATTATCACACGGGTATTGCCCGGACTCTGAAATACCCGCACAAGCGCTTCGATGCTATTTGCAAGTCCACTAAACAAATTCCAATCAGACAGAATAAACCACCCCGCCAGAATACCGAGGAATAAGGAGATATATACCTGACGGGTTGCTATAGCAAGAATAATCGCCAGAAGGGGCGGGAGAACAGAAAGCCAGCCGTAATCCATAGACTAATTATTATTTTTATTCAAGTATGGTCGTAATAATTTAGAATAATAATAGAAAAAACCTCCCAAAAATTGTATCTTCAAAATGTATATTATTTTTTCCTAATATGCTAATGAAACCATAACAATTATCGGTTTATTTATGCTGACAAAAATTATACAGGTAGGTCTCGGACCGATCGGTCTCGAAATGGCAAGACGGTTGCTCGAACATCCATCCGTTCAGATTGTCGGTGCGGTTGATCCCGCTCCCGGTAAAGCCTGGCGTCCTCTATCCGAACTTTACACGGTCGGATTAGTACCGGTGGGTGCTCATAATATTATCGTCGCACCATCGCTTGAAAAAGCATTATCGAAAACAAATGAAAAACCGGTAACAGCAGTTCATACCACCGGCTCATTTTTACATGAGGTTACCTCAAAAATTCTTGAGCTCATCGAAAACAAGATGAATGTTATTTCCACTACCGAGGAATTATCATATCCGTGGCGGCATCACCCGAAAGAAGCACATCGGATTGATGAATGTGCTAAGAAAAACAATGTAACAGTTTTGGGAACAGGAGTTAATCCGGGATTTGTTATGGATCTCTTTCCAATATTTCTTTCCGGAGTAGTTGCTTCCGTTGAATCGGTTCATGTGAAACGTGTTGTGGACGCAGAAAAAAGGAGAGGCCCTCTAAAGAAAAAAATCGGCGCCGGTCTAACGGTCGATGAATTTAATAAAAGAAAAGTAAGCGGGTATTTCGGACACATCGGACTTGTCGAATCGGTAGCAATGATCGGCGCGACATTTAATTGTGAGATGACATCTATTTGTAATGAATTAAAGCCAAAGGTTGCAGAGACCATGTACAATGGTCCCGATCTACGCGTCATTCCGGGAATGGTTCTCGGTATCGATCAAAGGGCGATTGGATACGATGAAAATGAAAATGAGCGCATACGATTGGAACTTGAGATGTACGTCGGCGCTCAACAACCCCACGATACAGTGCGTCTCTTCGGAAATCCCGAGATGTGTGTAACCGTACAGAACGGCACTCCGGGTGATATTGCGACAGTATCGGCAGCAGTGAATTATATCCCTCTGCTGCAGGATGCACCCGCCGGATTAAAAACACCGGTAGAGTTGCCCGTTCCACGATGGTTTAACAGCACAAAATTACAAAGTAATTGACATTCTCCTGTTATTACACTAAATTTCCAAAATATTAATTCTTGCAACTTCACAAAGTTAATTGCAATTAGGTAAAAATAATAAAAATTGAATACACAGATTTTATCTCACGTTGCCGTATCTTCGACACATATAGAAGTTAATCTATCCAAAATCGGTAATAATCTTTCTCAGATTCGTAAACTGATTTCGCCTGATGTTAAAATAATGGCATTAGTGAAAGCAAACGCTTACGGACATGGCATTGTTGAAGTTGCACAGTATCTGCAATCATGTAACATCGATATGTTCGGCGTGGCGTTCGTGCATGAGGCAGTAATCTTGCGTGACGCAGGTATAACGAAACCTATTCTTGTTCTTTACGGCGCAACGGTTGATGAATTTCCTCTCTTTACAAAACACGATCTTGAAATAACGGTATCATCACGCGAGAATGCAGTAGTACTAAATGACTATTTAAATTCTATCGGAGCTAGCATCAACGTACATTTAAAAACCGACACCGGGATGGGGCGCATCGGCGTGCAGTATGATACCGCAGCGTCGGTAGCAGAACAAATCACATATCTTCCTCACCTTAATTTAACCGGAATATACAGCCACTTCGCCACATCGGAAGGTGACGATCCTGAGTTTGTAGAGCTGCAACTCGAACGCTTTCAAGCTGTACTTACCGATCTCGGGAAACGAGGCATAGAAATTGAACACGTACATATTGCTAACAGCGGCGCAATCATAAATACACCCGAATCGCACTTCACGATGGTTCGTCCGGGAATCACGTTGTACGGCTATCCACCGACTGAAAATATATCCAACACCATATCCCTTCAACCGGCTCTTTCTCTGCGATCGCGAATCGGATATGTTAAAGAGGTCGGGCAAGGCGTCAGTATCAGTTACGGCAGGACATACACCACCACAAGAGCAACACGTATAGGTACGATTCCAATCGGCTACGGCGACGGGTATAGTCGTCTATTGTCAAATAAAGCGAATGTATTAATCCACGGCAAACGATACCCGGTTGCGGGCATCGTTTGTATGGATCAGATCATGGTGGATCTCGGCAGTGAAAGTACTATATCTATCGGTGATGAAGTTACATTGATTGGAAAAAACGGCGATAATGCTATTTCCGCCTGGGAACTTGCACATCTTACCGGGACAATCCCTTATGAAATCTTATGTGCACTCTCGTCGAGGATTCCGAGAACATACACCAATGAGATATAAACCGGAAATCCGGTGTCATCGTTGTTCCCCTTATTGATTTTCTTTGTCTATCAATTCCATAACAATAGTATTGAATCTATCGGGGTTATCAATAAATAAAGCATGCCCTTCATTCTCGAAAATTTCTACTCGTATATGGGGATAATCTTTACGTATCATATTCACTTGCTGCATGAGCTGTGGGGTTACAATATAAACTGCAGGACAATTTATTCTCCGAAGCACATGTCTCAGATCGGATTGCACAACCATGAGATTGGCGAGCAGTGTAAATGCCGTATTGGTGGGAGTTTTTAACGATACTTCGGTCAGTTCGCGCAAGAATTCCTCCGTTTGTTCGATTCGAAACATACTTCGTACGAATCGTTTCGTATATTCATCACGGTTCTGCTGTATAGCCATGAGCATACCCGCAAATTGACTTTGTGGTGGGAGTTGATCCGTGTCTGCACCGATGAATCCGTCTACTAACACAAGCGCATTCAGTTTTTCATTTCCGAACATATCGATATACGTAAGAACCTCCACCACCCCGAGCGACCAACCAACAAGCGTTACCTCTTTAGCATCAATATGTTCAATTAATTCCTGCACATCTCGCGCCCGACGCATCGGATAGTGTCCCTCCGATACTTTTTCCGAATCGCCCTGCGACCGCATATCGAGAGCGATGACTCGGTATTGTTTGGAAAAATGATCTATCTGATACTTCCAAATGGTGGCAGGCATCGTCCATCCGGGGATAAAAATTATGACATCCCCCCTACCTTTTTCAAGATAGTGCAATCGGACTCCATCGCTCGTAGTGAAATAATGTGATGCCGCCGTTTCATTGCCGGTAAGAATTGCGCCTGGCAATACAATAACCAGACTATATAGTAATATAGCTCTTTGGATAGCCCGCATTCTCATTAAAGATCTCCTTATATAGATACTGTGTAATGACTTTTTAGATTAATACCCGGCTTAACCCGTACCTGCAAGGGCGATAAGCGCACGCATGAGCTTGTAACCTTCTACTGCATCATCCGTAGTGAACCGTACCGTTCGTCCATCGATGCGTTTTACTCCGGGAATAAGCGATGGATTTTCTGCATGGTGACTTCTGAGAAATGTTATCTCAAACTTGTACGGTTTTTCCATCGAATACGGTTGAATACGATCCCGCTTGAGAATTGCCTCTTTTGTTTTTTCCCGTATTAAACGATGAGCTTTTTCAAGCGATAAGGTTTTCGCCGCACTCCATCCGATTCCCTCCTTTACCGGAACCGTCACTACTTCATCGCCGAGAATCTCTTGTGCCTGTTCACACGTTGCACGATCCCCCGTGACAAGAACGATCGGAACTCCGTAATGACCTGCAAGCAGTGCATTCGGTCCAAGTTCCGGCATGTCAAAACCGTTGATTTTAATTGAAAACACCGACGCACTCGAGTACGTATGATCAAGCACACCACCGAGAGTACCGCCACGTGCATGATACCCAATAAACACGATAGCATCGAATGTTTCATCGATCCCCTCCATCATGGCATATGGTTTCGGTCGTCCTGTAATAAGGCGTGCCTCGGGATGAAGCTCTTCAAGAATGATGTTGCGCATACTTCCGTGGCTATCATTTACAAGAACATAGGTTG
>PWJF01000284.1 GCA_003560935.1 Ignavibacteriales bacterium | reverse complement strand
GTTGTGGAATGAAAAACAATGCTTAAAAGATTTTTACCTTTCTTTAAATACTTTTTCACCTCAAGTCTATGCGCGATGAACATGTTGTCTGTGTCGGCGACGTGCCTACCGTTGATTGAGATTGTTGTAAATGTATCGAGTCCCTCTGCAACAAGGCCGATATTTTGTTGTTTATACCATTCAGAATCAAGCTTAAATTCTTTTTTATATTCCCATGAACATGAATCAACCCATTGCACATCGTTTTCATTCATACGATAGTACGGATCGGGGATAAGTCCATTCGACATTAAATCCGTATGCACCGTTCCCGGTACGTGTGCTTTCATCCATCGAGTAAGTTTTTTTCTTTCTATTAGCTTTGCATTCGAGTTTTTTAATAAACGAAACTGCCATTCCCCTGTTAAATCGAGTATCTTCATATAGAATTTGTTCCTTCAGTAGAATTAATAAATATACCTTTCTTAGGAAATATTAACGAAATATAAATGTAACCTTACTATCCGTCTTATCTAAACGTGCAGTGATATCAATACGATACACACCCTCATCTTCCACAATCCTTTCCTCAACTATTACACCGCCATCGATTTCTACTTGAACGCACGGAGTTGATGAGATTACGGATAATCGCGAAACCTGCCCGCGTACTCCCCGCCCGTTCACAGACAAGAAAGAATTAATGTAATCAAATGAAACATCTTTTATCACACAATTTGCCGATGCAAGGTAGGGAACATCCGGTGTGCCGAGCTCGAGCACGATCGATTGTACATCCCGATGCACTATTGCAGAATGCGATATATCCCCATCAAATTCGATTCGTTTAAAATATTTCCCCCTGCCGGAGATACTTACTTTCGTCTGTTTCCCCATATTCCATACGATGTAATCCACGGAATTAAAAATCGCAGGGATAGTTGAATCAAAAGATACATTCCATCCGTTCTCCCGTAGACCTGCAAGGCGATACAACATGTGCAGATACCATCCACCCGCCCAGAGAAAAGATGGCTTGTCGATCTCGCCGTAGCGTACCGATTCACGATTCGCAGTGCGATATTCGAAAAACGAAGGCTGCCCGCGCGGACTGTTCAATATTCCATCCACTGTCATGTAGTTACGAACTACCTCCTCGGCTTCATCCGGTAATCCTGCTGCTATTAATCCGAGAGCGTACCATGCATTACCGTGCGACCAGACACCGCCATTGATGTATTGATACGGTTCTCCGGCTTCCATTCCCTGAAATCGGTAAAGATCGATCAGCTCATGAAAATCAGCAGGCATTGCATTTCGGATACCCAAATTCACGTCGAGCAGCTCGCGTCGAGCGGTATCAAGCAGAACCATTATTTTGTCCCGATCAAGTATCTCAAATGCAGCTGCAAGGAGTGACCCTGCATAGTAATGACGGTCAATACTGCTCTCATCGAGCATATTTAACAAATAGCCGGCATCATCATCCCAAAGTTTATCGACTAATTCCTTTCTCATGCGGGTAGATTTTTCAAGATATGCAATCACCTTCGCTTCTTTCCTTCCGAGTCTTATCGTCAGGGATGCATACGAATCGATTGCACGGATTGACAGTATCGTAAGATATGATCGTGCACCATATATATTTCCGATATCCCACCAATCCGGCCGGGAAGCATACATAAGACCATCATGGTAGTTTTCAAGTATCATTTGTAAACTTTTGTCAGTGACGGGATAGAGCAGCGAAACAAGCTCCTCATCGCCGCTGTGTATTAAATAAGAATTTAACGAAACGATAAACCAGAGATGATTCCAATTATCAGTTCCGGCAAACTCAGTTACATATTTATCGTCTTTCCAGTAGTATGCATGGGGGAGTATATTATCATCACCTGTAAGTGAATATAAAAATAAAAGATCTTTTCGCACGCGATTGATATCAAATATCACACTACCGAGATTTGTGAGCAGCATATCGTGTGTGAAATAAAAATTATACTCTGCAGGACATGGCATCGGCACATAGGTACCGTCTATATAATGCAGGTTGGTTTTCAGCAGTGCTCTCGACCATCGAAGAGTATGTAGATGTTCCTTTTGGTCGATGATAAAAACGGGATCGAGCGCATACGAGGTTACACGTTGTTCGTAAGCATCAACGCTCTCTTCACATCCCTCTAACGTTGACATTATTATATCTTCCCATTCGTCCATTCTGGATGAACCGATAATGTGAATGATCTCCATTTCCTCACCGGGTGCCAGTAATTGAATATAATCGAATATCGCTCTGGGTTGAATGAGGATTGTACGATTCCCGTCTGTATTCTGAATTCCTGCTGACGACCACCTCGCCTGCGTATCACCGGCACTCAGGACGAAGACTGCAGTTGAATCCGTATCTTGATCTGGATAACCGATCACCAACGATGAGTTATCGGACGACAATAATACACTTCTATCTTTGAGAGTGAACGAGTGGCTGGTTCGGATACTCAAAGAAAGTCCGGTAAAAACCCGGAACTCTTTTGTCTCGAATGTCCTATTTGTTATTTTCATCATGACCACCATAACAGGGAGGTCTTCGGCAAATCTGTATTCAATCGTTGCCCGGTACTTCGATTCTTCTTTGATAAAGAAAGCGCGGAAGGGTGTCCATTCATATTTCCACGGTATAGAACCGAATGACTCTGTGATTCCATCTATACTCAAGAGAACGGAATAGGGATGAGATTCGTAACCCCGGTACCAATAATCGCTGCTCAGATCGACGCTGTTTGCAACGGGATAATAGAAACTGATCCTGCCCGGACACGGACAGCTG
>PWJF01000125.1 GCA_003560935.1 Ignavibacteriales bacterium | reverse complement strand
TTCACCTTCACGCAGTAGAACAAACTGACCTATCTCAATTTCACCGGATATACCGGTGGTGAGATCGCGCCATTGTGCATCATCATAACCGGTTCCCCGCGGCGGTAAGTTAATGTGAGCGGTGACAGGTCGCTCGTTAACATCGGTAATTACAACGGTTCTCGTTACCCATACTTCAATGTCTGTAATTTCGAGCTGAGGGTTATACTGCGGTTCAATCGCCATTGCAGGTTCGTACCATTCGATATAATCATCATCAATAAAATAATGATTACGGGAATAATCGTACGGTCGTATCTCGAAGGTTTGTTCCTGTGTCCCGCCGCTCAATGTTAATTCTTCCGATCTGCCTTTTTGCTGTGATGCTACCGCCGTCAACCGCATCGGACCGAATTGAAGATTCGATTTAATGCCGAACAATGCCTGGCTGCTGCCGATAAATTGTGTGGGAGTCTGCAGCGATACGTTACCGGCTTCAATACTTTGTATGATCTCGTCTTCGTATCCCTCATACCGTATCTTAAGCTGGTTCTCGTATTCAAACGTTCGCTGCGTGTTCCAGTCGGCGAGGATGTTGAGCTTATCGCCGACAAGACCGCTTACGTTTATCTGTACGTCCTGTTTAAAATCGGGTTCGTTACGTGTGTTGTCGAGCCGGGATAATGACGTCTGATCGGAAGTTTGTCTTCTGAATCCGGCACGTATATCGACGGCGCCGGATATATTCAATCGAATACCCGGTTTGCCGAAAATATTTAACACGGGATTGGGCGGTACGGGAATATCGATCGTCGTTATATCGCTGAGGAAATCGCCGAGATCGGCTTTCCTTTCCTCCTGATAGTCAAATTCGTATTCGTATGCAAGCCGCTCCCATCCTTCCCTGCGGATATACTGCGATCTGGTTTGAACATAATCATCAAGCGGCATGGTAACAGGGATCTTGACATCTTTACCCTCAACCGTTTCGCGAATAATAACCGAGCTTCCTAACGAGTCAAGTTCGACCGATCTGTTATATACGCGGTTTCTATTCTCAAGAAACAGTGGATGACGGCGTTTTCTCGAAGTATATGAAGCATACGGCACATCTTTTCTGCGATAGGTAAAGTGTCTGATGCGCGCCGTGGAGTCGGTGGGGGCAAGAAGACGTTCCTGAAGTTCTTCCCGGGTGAGTGTTGTATCGGTATCTACGTCTGCAATATCCCTATCCCGCATACGTCGATCGAGCTGCCTCCGATCACGGAAGCGTGCCGGTCGGCGATCTATATCTTCGTAGATAACATCAAGGGTATCCTGTGCAACCGTATCGTTAGCGGAAACCTTTGTAAATGTCAGCGTGTTTGCTTTTATAGTGAGGTTGCCGGAGAGAAGGAATAGTATGGTAAGAAGGGCGGCTCCAACCGCCGGACCCACTAAATAACACGTGTATGTGAAGAGTGAACACCGGGAATTTTCCACTACTCGCACTACATTCTATCGTTTGGTAAATCAATCCCGCGGATATCCCGACAGGTCAGGATATCATCGCGTGTTAATTATTCAATACCAATATTCCTTGGTGTCACCCTTCAATTAATTTGAAAAGAATCCAGAGCGTTTGAAAAGTAAAATTAGGAAAAACAAGCATTAAATGCAACAGTCACGGTCGGATTTTTCATTGTTTAAGATTGAGAATAGTGGTATATTGTTTAAAATATGATTATTGACCGTTACATACTGAAATCGCATCTGGCACCGTTTTTTATGTCGCTATTTGTACTGGTGGGAATTTTCATCCTTCAATTTATGATGAAATTTATCGACCACCTCGTCGGCAAAGGTCTCGGTGTAAGCGTTGTGATCGAGGTTATTTTAACTAACCTCGCCTGGATGCTCGTACTCGCCATACCGATGTCGGTGTTAATCGCGACGTTGATGACATATGGCAATATGTCTGCCGCTAATGAAATAACCGTCATGAAATCAAGCGGTATATCTGTCTACCGGATGATGGCGGCGCCTCTCATTGCCTCGGTTCTTCTTGCATACGGTTTGATGGAGTTCAACAACCACATTTTACCCGATGCCAACCATCGCGCAAAAACACTCGGCATAGATATACGGCGGGCACGACCGACCCTTTCGCTTGAACCTGGTATATTTTCCCAGGAGATCAAAGGATTCACCCTTATTGCCAGAAAAAACTATGAAGAAACAAATGAACTTGAAGGACTAACCATCTACGATCACAGTGATCCGAACACTAATGTAATTATTGCCGCAGAACGGGGTTTTATCGCCTATGGACCCGACTTCTCGAATCTTATACTCGACCTTTATGACGGAGAAATGCATGAAATATCGACCCGGAGTGACAACAATGATTACCGGCGAATTAAATTCAGACGTCACCGTGTGGTTATACCGTATGAAGGATACGATTTCGAGCGGACTGCCGATAATGTGTTCCACCGCGGTGACCGTGAATTGAGCGCTCAGGTAATGCTTGAACGGGTCGATAGTCTAAGGGCACAAAACAATCGCATTAAGGGTGTGATAAGTGCACGTATCAATACTTACCATAAGGCACTTTTAACCGGGGAAGTAGAACATCTGCCGCCGGCACTCCCCAGCTTTCAAGGAGATCCGGAGCTCGATAAAGTACACATGGCGCTCTCGCGCGCCCGTACGCTTTCAACCTCGTTGGATTCCGATTTGAATCGAATGCACAGCAACGAACGCCGTATCGATCAATACATGGTCGAGGTGCATAAAAAATATGCCATACCCATCGCGTGTATTATTTTCATCTTAATCGGGGCACC
>PWJF01000460.1 GCA_003560935.1 Ignavibacteriales bacterium | reverse complement strand
CTTCTTCGCTATGGATTATGGTGATTTCCATGGAACCCGGCGTTCGATTACTGATCCTGAGGGATATACCGAAACGGGAGTATTTTCACCCACAGCAATGGTTGTAGGACTTGGTTACGGGAATCGATTAACCGAGCGCTTCTATTGGGGTGCCCATTTAAGGTATGCTTATCAGGATCTTGGCGAAAGCGCCATTGCGCAAGATCCGGACGACATCGATGCAGGGTTCTTTATGAAAGATAATTCCCAGGGTACATTCGTATTCGATTTCGGTACGATTTATTATACCGGATTCCGTGATCTGAGAATTGCAATGTCTCTAAGAAACTTTGGTGATGATGTAACATTTGAAGAAGAGCCGTTCGCATTACCATTATCGTTTACGGTAGGAGTCGCTATGGACATTCTACAGTTAGCGAATGTTTTTGGAATGATGGAGGAAAATAATACTCATAAAATGACATTTGCTATTGAGGGTGTAACGGCACGAGACTTTACAGAACGTGTTCATTTTGGTGTTGAATATTCCCTTCAAGACATTGTGTTCTTACGCGGCGGATATAAAGTGAATTATGATGAGGAAGGGGTAGCATTAGGTGTCGGGGTAAGACAAAACTTCGGAACATTTAATGCAAAGGTAGATTACGGTTATAAACCCTATGGAGTTTTTGGAACTTTACATCGATTTTCCATAGGTTTATCCTTATAATGAACACTGCGGGTAATTATTATGATTAGATACTTTCTATCGGTACTCTTTACGGTATGTTTGTATGCCGCAGCGTCCGCTCAGATTACAGAACAGGAACGGATCTTGTACCTTGAGTTCAAGCCGAAGTCACAACTTGTTACCGACACGACGATTATAGAATATCCGAAGTTCCCTGTGATAGACGCTCATAGCCACTTCGGACCTGACGATAGTGTTCAAGAAATACGTGATTCAATGCGGACGCTTGGTATTCATGCGGCCGTCAATTTGAGTGGCGGCTGGGGGGAACAACTCGAACGAAACCTACGGACTTTCAAAGATCCCTATCCCGATGAGTTCATCATATTTTACAATATCGATTTCAGCAGAATTGATGAACCGGATTTCGGTGAGTTTATTGCCGCTGATCTTGAACGTGCGGTCGAACGCGGTGTACAGGGCTTGAAATTGTTTAAAAATCTTGGCCTGACCGTAAAGGATCAATCGGGCCGTATCGTGCCTGTTGATGATTCTCGTCTTGATCCAATATGGGCAAAATGCGGTGAACTTGGAATTCCGGTCTTAATTCATGTTGCCGATCCCGCTGCGTTCTTTCTGCCGATTGATCGATTTAACGAACGCTGGGAACAGCTCCATCGTAGACCTCAATGGAGCTTTTACGGTCCTGAATTTCCTGCCCGGGAAACAATTCTTTCGCAGCGTGATTCAGTCCTTTCAAGGCATCCGAATACTGTTTTTATCGGTGCACACGTCGGAAATAATGCCGAGGATCTGGCGTATGTGAGCTCCGTCCTTGACAAGTTCCCTAACTTTTTCGTCGATATTTCGGGAAGAGTTGCAGAACTGGGAAGGCAGCCATACACTGCTCGCGATTTCTTTATCAAATATCAGGATAGAATTTTATTCGGTACCGACCGGAGTCCGGCTGCAGCGGTTCAACCGAGACACCGCATTTATTATCGTTTCCTTGAAACGGATGATGAGTATTTCCGGTATTACGATCATCCCCGTCCTCCGACGGGCGATTGGATGATCTATGGAATATTTTTGCCGGATGAGGTTCTGGAAAAGGTATACTATAAAAATGCGGAACGGTTGATACCCGGATTAAAAATAAACAGACATGAAACTTCTCGTTAAAATCATTATTTTAACATACGTATGTGCTGTGGCGATATCGGGACAGGAGCAGGAAGCTGCGCCTCTCTACCTTGAAGATTATCACCCGATACCCATGTTGAAGGTGGATGAGACGGAGATAAGGGGATCAAAATTTCCTTCCGTGGATGTGCATACACATTTTCCGATGTCTGAATGGGCAAATGCCGATGAGATGATACGTGCAATGGATATTCGGAACGTCTATGCTGTTGTAAACCTGAGCGGTGGAAGTGGTGCGAGACTGGAAGAATACATGCGTAATTTTACCGATGTGTATCCGGAACGGTTGATTACGTTTTACACACTTCCATTTGACGGTATTGATGATCCCGGGTACGGTCATCGGCTGGCGGAGGAAATTCGAAAAGCGGTAGACCGCGGAGTACGCGGTATTAAAGTTCATAAATGGCTCGGGCTGCGTGTTCGTTTCGAGGATGGTACATTGGTTCCGATTGATCACGAACGCCTTGATCCGATCTGGGAAGTATGCGCTGAACTTGGAATTCCCGTTCTTATTCATTCGGCGGATCCCGTTGCATGGTTTGATCCTGTCGATCAGTACAATGAGCGAGCCGAACAATTGAGACGGTGGGGAATCCCGGGGTATTCGGGTCCGGAGTTTCCTGATCATCGTGAGCTTGTCGAACAGAGGAACAATATCATCGAACGTCATTCTGAAACGATTTTTATCGGTGCACACATGGGTGACAATCCCGAGGATCTTGCATATGTTGCCTCGCTGCTCGACAGATACCCGAATTATTATGTCGAAATTTCGGCTCGGATTGCTGAACTCGGGCGTCAACCCTATACCGCCCGCCGATTTTTTATCGGGTATCAGGATAGAATACTGTTCGGTACCGATAGAACTCCGGCAGTTGGTGAGATGCCGAATTTTACCGAACGTGAAATACAACCCCGGCACCGGGTATATTG
>PWJF01000560.1 GCA_003560935.1 Ignavibacteriales bacterium | reverse complement strand
GTGACCAAGCTGGACGAGACAAAATACGAGTCCGATCTCGAGGACCTGTCATTCGGAGGAGCGGAAACCACCTCGTTCGATCTCGATGACGATACCGGAACGCAGCCCGACCTGGGAGAGAAAGACGCCGGTCCGGCACTCAACAACGAGAGGGTTATCAGCAATTTATTGTCCGATATGGGAGAAGAAGCATATGCAGTCTCCTATGCCGTTACCGAACCGGCTATCGATTATCATATCCTTGAAACCGATTTCGGACTTCAGGGTAAAAAGTTAAAACAACGTGTCCTTGAAGAGTTAGGAAACATGCGATCGGTAGTTCCGGAGGAAGATGCCGTTTCGATCCTTGAGACCGGTACGGGAACATTGATCTGTATTGTCCGTGAAGACGGTGTAAACCTCGCAAATCTCATTACCGATGCACAAAGTGCAGCAGGTAAACGACCGCCGCGGATACCGGTTATCGATACCGCGGAAATAGCGCTGATGAACGCTGTCAAATTGAATTACCGGTTCGACAGCGACGAGCACACGCTCATTATCTACGTTGCCCAGGAGTTCACACGACTCATTTTCATGAGAGGCAACGAGCATCAGCACTTTGCACCTGTAATCGCCGAAGGTATCGAATCGGCGAATTTACAAAATACTATCTACTCGCGCGCCTCGCTCGAACAGGATAATATCGGTATTCATCACCTTGACCGGATCATCCTTGCCGGCGACGCCCAGCGTCTCGGCCTTCGTGATTTCTTCAAGGATAAATTCTCCGTCTCCGACGTCGGATACATTAAATACGATGAGCTCGATACAAGCTTGTTCCCGGCCGACAGCGTAGATGAACTCTCGGAGTATGCAATCCCTCTGGCGACTGCATGGAAAGTTCTCGAACCGAAACATCCGGCGATGTATCCCAGCAATCTGCTCCCCGGACACATGATGGCGGAACAGGATGCCTTCAAGCTTGCCTGGCACGGATATGCCGCACTGGTATTGCTGTTTGTACTGACGGTATTCTTTGCGGCACAGATTCCGTTACAACAGGTGAAAATCAACCAACTTGCTGATGAAATAGAATTCAAGGAGACCCAGGCACTCGAGGTAGCACAACTTGAGTCGTCGATTGCGGAGGTACGGAACGAAATAGGAAAATTGCGGGATGCACTCGATCTTTACGAGGAACTTGTTCCCGGTTATAACCGCTGGAGCAGGAATCTGACGCACCTGAGCACCGGCGTTAACGATATAAACTCACTCTGGATACTCGACGTGCAATCAACGGGTGATCATGGACGGGGACTTGAGATAAACGGTTATTCGATATATCGCTCCCGCATACCGAGATTTTTCAACCTTTTCGATAATGCAATTTTGCAGGAGGTGCTCGTGCAGGAGATTCGCGGGCGGATAGTGTACCGGTTTAAGGTGTTGATTGATGATACTGGAGTCGTGGAATAGGAATATGGTTAATAGTTATCGGTTAATGGTTAATCGGAACGTTCACCCCAAGAACAATTAACAAATTCCGCCAGAGGCGGATCAGCCTCCGGCTGAAACCATTAACGATTAACAAAAACAGATACAGAATTATATATATTTAATGATGAAATAATAATTTTAATAGAAACCTAAGACATCACAATGGAGTAAAACCTTGTCATACGCCATTAGAAATAGTATCGTCATGTTCGTCCTGCTGTTCATTGTGCTCGGCATAGGCGGATATATCTGGGCGATTCAGCAACCGGCAAAGATCGAAGAACAGGAGGCGCGGATAGCCGTGTTAGATGAGAAGATTGCGCGCATCCCCGGACTCATTGCTGAGTATAACCGATTGAACGAAGAACTCGATGATCAGCGCCGGCGATGGGAAGGACGGACAAAGGATATTCCGCGCACGGATATTACCGGTGAATCATACAATTACTTTAGCCGGTCGATCGATCGAAGCGGCGGTTTTGTCAAACTCGATATGATCTACGGAGGAAAAACCGAACATGACCGGTATGGGTATAATAGCTACAACCTCCGGGGTGAAGCACCGTTTTTCGTATTTTACAATTTCTTATGGTATCTTGAGAATGGACGCCGGCTCTACCGCTTGCAGCAGGTGAACCTGCGCGGCGTCGAGACACGCGATCCCGACACCGACGTCCAGAGGTTGATGGTCACGTTCGATATGCAATTACGGGGTTATTTTACCAGCGTTGAGGAGTTATTCACCTCAACCGGACAGCGGCAGGTACGACCGAATGCGCTCCGGTATAATCCGTTCCAACCCCTGATACTGTCCGATATTCCGCCGAATATTCATCGTCGTGTGGAAGTCGAACGGTCTGAGTTACGGGCAGTGCTTCCGGATAAAGCGATACTGGTCGATCATGAAGGCGTGATTAGAACGCTCCGCGAAGGCGATGAAGTTTACCTTGGGTACGTCACCAAATTTGTCCCCGAAGAGAGCAGGGTAGAGTTCGTGCTCAACAAGGGCGGCATTATAGAACGGTTTAATTTATATATTCGATATAATGATAATAATCAAACTCGGTAAAGGAGTTTTTGATATGCACTCACTACAACGACACGCGCTTATTGGTTTGCTTGTTCTGCTTCTTGCCGGAGCCGGATTTATCGAAGCCGTCTATGGTCAGACAGGGCAGGAGCGCAGAGAAATACGGGAGTATACGCCGCCCGACGCCATCGTTTCGATGGAACGGCAATTGAGCTTTGATCGCGCAATAGCTGAGTTGAACGAACTGAGCAAACAATTCACCGGCAAGATCCTCATCGATCCCCAGCGGCGTAACGGCGAGATCGGTGTTCATATAGAGGCAATGCATTGGCGCGACGCACTCGAACGAATTCTCCGCCACAATCAGCTCTGGTATGAAGAACGCGAGGATCACTTTATAATTACGAGACATCCCGATGTAACCGTGCATGTACCCGATCGGCCTGTCGATCCCGACCGTCCGACATTGCGAACCCGCGAGGTCAACATCTCGGCAGTGTTCTTTGAGGTTAATCATCGAAAAATGCGGGAAGCCGGTATCCGGTGGAATTTCTTCCGCTCTGATGATAGTTTTGGAGAGATACGAACCGGTGTAGCAGCTGACCGCGATCCGGATGTCGGTGTAGTCGATAGAGATGACAGAGCGGGTGTTATAGATTTAAATGTGACCCAATGGAGTTTTGGAGAATTAAATGCTCTCATGCAGTTTTTTGAAGGTACCGACGTCGGAGAAGTCATCGCAAGTCCGGAAGTCACGGTACGTTCGGGACAGACCGGTAGTATACAGGTTGGTGAAGACATTTCAATCAAGCAGAGAGACTTTGCGGGCAACATAATCGACCAGTTCATAAGCACGGGTACTATTATTCATGTAACACCCGAAGTGATAGTTGAAGACGGTATCCCGTTTATCTCACTTGATATTAAGGCGGAGCGCTCAACAGGTACACCTGGTGTTGTGAGCACGGTTATTGCAAAAGCAGAAGCCGAGACACGTGTACTGTTGCTTGACGGAGAAGAGACGGTGATCGGTGGATTATATGTCACGGAAGAACGGGTTCTTCGTGAAGGTATCCCGATACTGAAAGACCTTCCATGGTGGTTTTTCGGCCTGAAATATCTCTTCGGCTATAATCGCGTCGAAAAAGACAAGCAGGAACTGATCATCCTGCTCAAAGCGAACCTCGTCCCGACACTCGAGGAGCGCATAACAGCCGGGCGTGACAGGCGTTTGATACAGGAACGCCGACGTCAGTATCAGGAGGATAGGGAGCGTTTGCGGGATGCGGGGGATATCAGGAGGGAGTAGGTAGAATAGTATTATTAAAAATTATCGGGGATAAAAACAATACAAGAGAGTTTTATCATGCAAAACGTAATAAAACATGGGGCCATACTTTCTATATTTGTCGTCTCGCTGTTATTGCTTATCGGGTGTGAGGATTCTCCGACAGAACCCGAACCCATAAGCGATGCTACCGCGATCGTTCACGGAAGGGTATCTCTGCCGGATGGAACGCGGGTGCCTGATGCCGATGTTCTGGCAGTCAGTCAAACCTTTGGTTCGGCCAGCACCACGACGGACGAGAACGGTGAATATTCATTGACATTGGCGGTAGATCCGGACCAATCTGCAACAAGTTATACTATCACCGTTTCCAAAACCGGCTATGAACCTAAATCCACATCGATACCACTTGCGCCGGGAGGAGATGTTGCAGTGAATTTCACGTTCGGCGTTGATGACGACGACGAAGAAATTCCCAGACCTCCTTCGGGGGCGGCAGCTAATATTGTCGTTACAGATGTTGAAGCGACTTCAATAGGCGTCAAAGGCGGCGGATATCCTGAGACATCTCGATTACTCTTTGAAGCACGCGACTCCGACGGTATACCGGTCGATCTCGATAACAGCATTGAAATTTCATTCTCGATTAGCGGTGGGCCGGGAGGCGGGGAGTTTTTAAGCAAGACCTCGGCTGAGACGGACGGTAACGGACGTGTATCGGTTGTATTAAACTCCGGTACTCTTGCAGGAGCGGTCCAGGTATTGGCAGAAGCCACGGTCGACGACCGTGTGATCAGTAGCTCACCGGTCAGATTGACCATTCACGGCGGTCTCCCGGCGCAGGAGCATTTCGGCATGGCGCCGGAGAGATATAACTTCGCCGCGTTGGAGCGCGTCAATGAGCGTCTCGGTATAGTAACTGTCGTCGGCGACAAATTCAGCAATCCTGTTCGTCCGGGCACGAGCGTTTATTTCAGAACAAAGGCGGGAAATATACAAACCGAAGCCCAAACCGATGACGACGGTGTGGTTACCGTTCAACTCATTTCAATAGGAAAACAAATCGAAGATCAGGTTCATGGTCCGGGATTCGGTTATGTCGTGGCAGAAACGTGGGGAGAAAATGGTACCAAAGTAACCGACAGCGTGCTGGTCCTGTTATCGGGCAGCCCGATCATTGGTATCGATCCAGCAACGTTCAATATCCAGAATAATGAAAGTCAGACTTTTGAGTTTACGGTTTCCGACTACAATGATAATCCGATGGCAGCGGGGCAGAATATTTCCGTCAGTCTGGAATTGCCGCAATTACCGCCGGGTCAATCTGCACCCGATTTAATTCTCAACGGAGATATTAATAAAACTCTCGTTGATACTCAGAGTAAGGCAGATACCGAATACAGTTTTGCATTATCGGTTTACGGCGGTGAGGAAGAGGGTGTAGCTGAAGGAATGCCGCTTACTATAGTAATCCGGACAAACGGACCGAATGGAGAAGAAGAATTAAGGATTCAGGGAACTGTAAATTAAAACCGAAAACGCAAAAGGTTTATAAGGCGAATCAATCAATGATTCGCCTTTTTATTTTACGAATTACCCGAATACCTTCCCCAACGCTACCTCTACAGCACTGACGGTTTTTTCGATGTCGTCATCGGTATGTGCCGTCGAGATAAAGGCCGCTTCGAACTGCGACGGCGGCATGTAGATGCCCTGCTCGAGCATCGATCCGTAGTACTCCGCAAACTTTTCTTTGTCGGATGAAGACGCTGTCGCGAAGTCGGTCACCGATTTACCGGTAAAAAAGAGCGTGAACATCGATCCGGCCCGATTAACCGATACGGGATACGAATGCTTCGATATAATGCTGCGGATTCCGTCTTCGATTGCCGCCCCTTTCTTTTCAAGTTTATCGTACACATCGGTATGCCCGTTTATATACGTAAGCATCGCGTAACCGCTTGCCATTGCGATGGGATTGCCCGAAAGTGTCCCCGCCTGGTACACAGGCCCCGAAGGGGATATCATCTCCATTATCTCCCCTTTGCCGCCGTATGCGCCGACCGGCATGCCCCCGCCGATTATTTTTCCCAATGCGGTCAGATCGGGTGTGACGCCGTATAATTCCTGCGCTCCGCCTCGTGCAAGCCGGAATCCCGTCATCACCTCATCGAATATAAGCAGTGCGTTATATTCCGTACAGAGTTCACGTACATCCCGCAGGAACGTTTCCGAGGGAGGTACGCATCCCATATTCCCGGCGACGGGTTCGATGATCACCGCTGCAACTGACTCTTTGTTGTTGTCGAATAACGTTCGTACCGAGTCGATGCGGTTGAATTGCGCGATCAGGGTATCCTGAGCGGTGCCTTTGGTGACGCCGGGACTGTCGGGCGTACCGAGCGTCAGCGCCCCCGAACCCGCTTTAATCAGAAATGAATCCCCGTGTCCGTGATAACATCCCTCGAATTTTATTATCTTATCGCGTTTGGTGAATGCACGTGCGAGACGTATTGCGCTCATCGTGGCTTCGGTGCCGGAGTTCACCATCCGGACGACGTCGATCGACTGCACCATGTCGCATATGAGCTCGCCGATAAGGACTTCGGCTTCCGCCGGCGCACCGAAGCTGAGTCCCCCCTCGGCCGCCTGCTTCACGCTCTCGATGACATCCGGATGAGCGTGCCCGAGCAGCATGGGTCCCCACGAGCCGATATAGTCGATAAACATATTTCCGTCGACGTCCCACATCTTCGATCCGTTTGCACGCTGAATAAACAACGGATCGCGGCCGACCGATTTAAACGCGCGAACGGGCGAGTTCACACCGCCCGGCAATATTTTCTGCGCCCGTTGAAATAGTTCGTTTGATTTTTTGGTCATCATAGAACCCCTTTACTTCAGTTTTTTCAACCATACCGCTGTCTTCCGAATAGTTTCATCCAACGGAGTGCGCGTATACCCCAACTCCTGCTCCGCTTTTGTACAGGAGAATTCCTGCCGGTATTTTCCTACGCGTAGTAACTCACGTGTGAGGCCGGGTTTCATGTTGAATACTGTGCCGAGCAATTCCACGAGTGTCGCTACCGCCTGTGCTGCAGCAAACGGGATTTTTTTTCGCGGTGCTTTTCCTCCGGCAACTTGTTCTATCCTGAGTAATAAATCGCTGAGGGGAAGCGAATGCCCCGACAGGATATAGCGTCTCCCGGTTTTTCCATTTTCAAATGCAAGCAAATGTCCATTTACAACATCATTTATATCAACAATGTTCATCGGTGTTTCGACGTAAAAAGGCAGCCGTTCTTCAAGAACATTTGAGATGATTGCGGAGCCGTGCATATTCACATCGCCGGGCCCGACGATTGTCGACGGATTAACGATCACGGCATTGAGTCCGTTCTTAACTTTTTCTTCGATCCGCATTTCCGCTTCATGTTTTGATATGTTGTAGCCGATATCATACCGGTCCCATCGAAACGGCGTCTCCTCGGTGACGATCGTGCCGTTTTCCGAAGGGCCGAGTGCCGCGACCGATGATGTATGTACGAACCGTTGTATTCCCAGTTCAAGCGCCGTCGATGCAACTACTTCCGTGCCTTCGACATTAACCTCATATTGCTTTGTTCGCATCTTTTTCCAGAACGAAACTAATCCAGCGCAATGGAACACCGCCGTGCGGTTTTTCATCGCATCGCGGACAGATTTTTTATCAAGCACATCACCGATGTGATGCTGCACCGGCAGGGAATCAAGCATCAGGTTGGATGATTTTTCCCTTCTGAGGATGTGAACTTCAAGTCCACGATCGCATAATGCTTTTGTAAGAAATGAACCGACGAATCCTGTTGCGCCGGTGATGAAGAATGTGTGATCTTTTAGGTTCATTCAATGTTGTTGCGTAATAATGCGGCCGCTTCTTTCGCAAAGTACGTTGATATCATATCCGCACCGGCTCGTTTGATGGAAAGCAGCGTTTCCATCATGACGCGCTCGCCGTCGATCCATCCTTTTTCCGCAGCGGCTTTTATCATGGCATACTCTCCGCTCACGTTGTACGCAGCAGTCGGCATAATGAATTCCTCTTTCACACGACGGATGATGTCGAGATAGGGGAGGGCAGGTTTTACCATAACGATATCTGCGCCTTCGATGATATCCTGCTCGACCTCACGCAGCGCTTCGTTACTGTTCCCGGGATCCATTTGATGAGAACGGCGGTCGCCGAATTTCGGCGCACTTTCTGCGGCGTCGCGAAACGGACCGTAAAAAGCCGATGCATATTTTGCCGCGTATGACATGATCGGTAAATTCTGAAAACCGTTGTCATCGAGGATAATCCGTATTGCTTTTACCCGTCCGTCGAACATATCTGACGGTGCTACCATATCCGCTCCTGCCTGTGCGTGGGTCAATGCTTCTTTCGCGATTAACTCGACCGATTCATCGTTAAGAATTACATCATCTTTTATAATACCGCAATGACCGTGTGAGGTATATTCGCAGAGACAAACATCGGTGATGATCAGGAGTTCAGGTACTTCTTTTTTTATCGCACGGATTGCACGCTGGATGATGCCGTTCTCGTCGTATGCCCCGCTGGCCTGTTCATCTTTGTGTTCCGGAATACCGAACAATATTACCGCAGGGATATTAAGCGAATGTACCTCCGTACATTCCTTTATAGTCTCATCAATCGACAGTTGAAATACACCAGGCATGGATGCAACCGGTTTGCGGATTTTCTCATCCGGTACGATGAACAAAGGATAGATCAGATCGTTGGTTGAAAGTTCCGTCTCACGAACCATTGAGCGGAGAGGTTCGGTCATGCGGAGACGACGGAAGCGGCGGAGTGTAGACCGGACAGCGTCCGGTGTTACATAATTGCTGGTTCTATTCTTCATTATTTTATTAGATTTATTGCACGTTTAAAAATAGAATAAAACATCGAACGGGTCAATTTTCCCGTAAATGTGTTCTGCTGACTTGGATGATACGATGCTAAAAGATACAAATTTTCACGGATTTTTACCCGTTGTCCGTGTTTGAATGGCGGTTTTTTAGTGAATTCGTTCCATTGAAGGATTTGAGAACACGATATGACCGTGTCGAATGCGATTTTTCCCAATGCAATTATTACCCGTACCCCGGTGAATAATTGCAATTCCTCCAGCAAGTAGGGTCTGCAGTTTTCGAATTCATCGTTTGCCGGCTTATTGCCGGGGGGTGCACATCGGACTGCAGCGGTAATATAACAATTAGTAAGTTTCATTCCGTCATCTCTGTCTGTTGAATCCGGTTGATTGGCAAAGCCGAATTTATAAAGCGCTCCGTACAGCCAGTTACCGCTCTGGTCGCTCGTGAACATCCTGCCGGTTCTGTTTGCGCCGTGAGCCGCCGGTGCAAGACCGACGATAAGGAGTTCTGCGTCAGGGTCGCCGAAACCCGGAACAGGTTTGCCCCAGTACTCCCAATCCTGATATTGCCGTCGTTTTGTCGCCGCCACGGATTCACGCCATTCGACAAGACGTGGACATTTTCGGCATACGATTATATCTTTATTGAGTACATCGATATTTGGAAATTTTGAACAGGCTATGGTTTACTCCGTTATTCAAAAAAGTTTCTAAGGTACGAGTTAAACTCTTCCGGATTCTCGAGATTGCTCATGTGTGCTGCATCCGGTAATATGTGAATCTGAGCATCGCGTATTCTGTTTGCCGTCCCCTGTGCTGCGGCGGGCGGCGTGAGTTGATCGTTTTTCCCCACAAGGATTAATGTCGGAACGTTGATTTTAGTTAACGTTTCCGTCGTATCGGTGCGCGCGGCAAGCGCTATCAAGGTGCTGCAGAGTGTATCCGGCGAAGTGTTCTCAATCGTGGTGCGGATTTTTCGTACAGCCTCCGGGCGTTTGTCGAATGAGTCCTGCGCAAAAATGGATTTAAGAAAGTTATCGGCAAATGCCTTTACTCCATCGTTTCTGATTGTACGGATAGCGCCGGCACGTTTTGTCTTCGCTTCGTTTGTATCTGATTCGCTCTTGGTGTTAGAGAGCACAAGTGATAAGAACCGCTCCGGTTCCCGTTCGACTCCGCGTAATGCTATATAGCCGCCCATTGACAGACAGACAATATTTGCCGATTGAATTCCGAGGTGATCCATAAGTGCAAACAGATCATCGACCAGAAAATCAATCAACAGGTGACCGTCTCCCAATTGGCTTTTACCGTGCCCGCGAACATCGTATGCGATTACCCGATGTGTATCGGCGAGGAGTTTAATTTGTTCTTCCCACATTTCGTGACTGAACGGGAAACCGTGAATAAAAACGACCGGCGATGCATGTTCGATTCCGCTGTCCGTATAATGAAGTTCCAGATTATTAACTGTTGCTGTCGGCATTTACCAGATTCTCCTTATCATTGAGTGAATGGTTCCATATAATATAGAAGTGCCCATCATCAGGAAAAACGAGCATATGATGACGGGCACTATGATTAATTAATCATCTTTTATTTCCGCTTGTTGATTTCAACATAATCCCGTGTGGTTTCACCGAGATATACCTGACGCGGCCGGGCGATTTTTCGGTCCGGACCGTCGAGGAACTCAAGCCATTGAGCAAGCCAGCCGGATGTTCGCGGAATTGCAAACAGGACAACAAAAATATCGGTTGGGAAGCGCATCGCTTGATAAATAAGTCCCGAATAGAAATCGACATTCGGATACAATTTACGGCTCACGAAGAAGTCATCTTCAAGGGCAATACGTTCAAGTTCAAGGGCGATATCTAACAGAGGATTTCTCCCTGTTACTTCAAATACTTCATCCGCCATTTTTTTGATTATATTGGCTCGCGGGTCATAGTTCTTGTAGACCCGGTGTCCGAATCCCATGAGCCGAAAGTCGCCGGCTTTGACGCGTTTAATGTATTCGGGGACCTTTTTCACACCGCCAATCTCCGAAAGCATTCTCAACACCGCTTCATTCGCGCCTCCGTGGAGAGGTCCATACAATGCCGCCGCAGATCCGGCTATTGATACATACGGGTCTGCATTAGCGCTGCCGATACTTCGCATAGCATTGGCGCTGCAGTTTTGCTCGTGGTCTGCATGGAGAATGAAAAGTACCTCAAGCGCCTTTTCAAGCACCGGATTGACCTCATATTTCGGTTCGCTCATTTTAAAGAGCATGTTAAGGAAATTACCGGTGTAGCTGAGGTCGTTATCGGGATATACATATGGAAATCCCATTTTATGGCGGTACGCATATGCCGCCAACGTAGGCATTTTGCCGATGAGCCGGTAAACCTGATGCAAACGGGTCTCGGGGTCGTCTACTTTTTTCGATTCCGGATATAACGTGGAGAGCGCTGCAACAGTACTGACAAGCATGCCCATCGGGTG
>PWJF01000139.1 GCA_003560935.1 Ignavibacteriales bacterium | reverse complement strand
GATAAACACTTGTATGTCCGCAGCTTCGAAATCCCTCGTTCTGAAGGGCATCCGTAAAGCAACACTGTAATTTTCCTTTTCATCGTTCGTCGGAAGTCTGACTCGATGTCCTTCAAGGTATGCGCCGCTGGAATTCGGTTCACGTGCAATCATCGCCGCGGCAAAATATTTGTTCCGCATGCCGACCCAATCGGTAATACCGCTGTAGGTTGCAGAATAATCCCGATCTATGTTTTTTGCCTCGAGTTTTTCAAGATCACCCGCCATATACGCATATGCAGCGGCAAACTCGACTTCGTTTCTAACATCATACTCTGTTAACTGTAATCCATAATCCCAGACAATCTGATACTCGAAGTTTGCAATAATGTCGTGCATTCGTATCAGTTCGTACCGTACATCGAAATCATATTCTCCGTTTTTGAAGGTATATATTTTTTTCAGTGTACGATCTTCTTCGATCGGAAGGGTAAACGTCACAGTAAACTGCTCATCATCAGTTAAGCGGATTACCTGCTCAGGTTCAATCTCGGATTCAAAATACAGGTTACGGGTAGATATTAATTTCCCGTCCGTTGTTGTAAATAACAGGGACAGATCTCCCCCCTTCTCATAATCGACCAATTGAACGGGTAACCCATCCCATGTTCGATATTGCGCAAGCTCGAATTTTCTGATGAGCCCGCCGCGCGTGGTAATCTCCGCGGTGTATAATTCGGTTTCGATGAGTGCGACGTTTTCTTCTCCATCTGCCAGGTGTGAAAACCACCGGCCAAAATCACGCGTCCGGTCGGGTATCGTCTCTTCCGGAATATCTTCTACCTCAGGTTGATCGGGTATTCTGTCCGGCCGCTCGACTTCTGTCGTATCCAGGTCCGGTATTTGATCGGGCGGCGGTGGAGTGTGCATCCACATCCAGACGATTAAAACCAAACCGATTAATATAAAACCAATAGTCTCTTGCCGACCCATTAAACCTCCAATTTCATCGAATTATATGTCTTCATAATCTTTCCTTGGTCACCGTTGAAGCAATCTCGTGCTCTTCTTTATCCGGAGTTACCGGATCGTACCCTCCGGGATGAAACGGATGACAACGGAGTAACCGGGTGATTGTCATCCATGTTCCCCGAAACACGCCGTAAGATTCAAATGCTTGTTTTGAATACTCGGAACATGTCGGATAGAAACGGCAGGAATTCGGGAACAGCGGAGAGATGACGAGCTGATACGCTCTAATTACATAAATAAAAATATATTTCATTATTCTTTCCTCTCCTCTATTCGTTCCCTGAGGACATTCAGGCAACGAATCATATCGTCTCCCACGTCTTCATATTTAAGATAGCGCGGTTTAGTTTGTGTCTTCCCCCGGAATACAAAGATCATATCCAGGAAACATTGATTCTTATGTACAACGTCCGATAGCATAGGTTTATGTACTCTATACGCTTCACGCATGAGGCGCTTTACCCGGTTCCTGTCGACAGCTTTTCTGACCCCGCGCCGTGGAACAGAAAAACCCGCGCGGAGTGACGAGCGGGATTTATTATCATCGTAGGATTCAATCATGTAATGACATTTAATGTTGCCTGCGCTGATAATCGTTCCTTCACTGATTAAACGCTGAAATTGTTTTTCACCTCGGAGTATTTCCTTTTTCTGTAAACAATACCGGAACGGTTGGGATTTATCGGATAAGTTTTCTTGTACCACGCTCTGCTGGGTAGTAGATTGTAGTAGATTAGTGAGTGTCTGATAACACATTAACTTGATTATTCATCACTCACCGATAAACGCTTCCGTCCCCGAGCCCGCCGTCGGGCAAGCACTTTTCGCCCGGTGGCGCTCTTCATTCGAGCGCGAAAACCGTGTTTATTTTTACGTTTACGAATACTTGGCTGAAATGTTCTTTTCATAGACCGCACCCTTTATCAAACTATGTTGAGAATTTACAGAACTTTAAATATATGTATTATTAACCGGAAAATCAATACATTTTTTTTCCAAAATAACCGTTCTTGCTATTGCTATACTTCTTTCCGCTTAGTATTATAAAACATAAGAGATAGGCAACAACCATGTGAATAACTTGTGGAGAATACGGTTCTTATAACCTTAAGATTTTCAACATCTTCCCAACCGTATCCGCTCCACGCCAATTGTCGATCTAATATTTTCACATATTCTCTTAAAGTGCAATAGTATCAAGAATTTATGTGCTTTGTAACGAACATTTTTCGCTTAACACTCCGGTAATAATTCGATAGTTGGTGTGTAAAACACAAAACCGGGTGTTGATAACTCCAATAGTCCTGTGGATAACTTTTCAGGTAGTACATTTAGTTAATTCTCTAATTTATTATGGCGCAACCGTTTGTTGATAATTCCACCGATATCATTAACAATGATAATACTGCCGAGGTAATATGGAGAGGGTGCCTGAAAAAGATCGAAGAAAAAATAAATTCTCAAAGCTTTAAAACCTGGTTTGAACCGATACGGCCGTTAACATTTAACGGGAAAGAGCTTTCGATCGAGGTACCGAGTCAGTTTTTCTATGAGTGGCTTGAAGAGCATTATTATCAACTTATCCATGAAACACTCCATCAACTAATCGGCAAGCATATACGGCTTGTATATTCTGTTCGCGACGATGACGTCTACACTGACCAAAATTTACTGCTCGAGGAGGTAAACGGCGATTCTGAAAATGACATGATAGATAATCGGTTGAAACAGAATACAGGCGCCGCCGGTGCGAGAATTTATGTGGCGGAATTTCAGAAAAAACCGCCCCCCAGTATATCCACCAT
>PWJF01000146.1 GCA_003560935.1 Ignavibacteriales bacterium | reverse complement strand
GGTTCATTCAAACAGCGGCAGCAGGATACCACATATGTGCAAACCCGCACACGTCTGATTGCAGATACGGATTTAATTCGTCAGTTCACCGTAGGTATCTCATACGAATATGAATCGGTCATTCCCTCGGCAGATGCAGCGATTCAGCGTGTCCGTGAATCCACATCCAATCTATTTGGCATCGATGTAAGATACGATAACCGTGACGAACTGTACGCGCCCAGAAGCGGAATGGTGTATGCGACGGAATACCAGACCGGTACACTTCGCAGACAATCCGCAAACGGTGATATCACGGAAACACTGCAGCGGTTTACTATCGACGCGGAATTATTTATATCACCCATCCGGCAACAAGTGATTAAGCTCGGTGTACATGGTCGCGAAGTTCGACTGAACGAATACCAGGTCAGCGACCTGTTCCGGTTTGGCGGGACGCGAACCCTACGCGGTTACAGCGAAGGACAGTTTACGGGATCGCGACTTGCATGGAGTAATCTCGAATACCGTTTTATGGCAGCACAGCGTTCATATGTATTTGGATTTTTCGATGCCGGTTATTATTATGCGCCGGCGCTTGATGAACAACAAGGTGAGCGGGAATCGTTTGAGTACGGTTATGGTGTCGGTTTACAGATTGAAACCGGTATAGGACTTATTTCCGTGGGGTTTGGATTCGGAAGGGGGGATACATTCAGCACCGGAAAAATTCATCTCGGAGTAATAAACGAATTTTGATTGACAACACTCTTCAGGAAAAGATTGCATCGTGGATACCGGATTGCAACGGTGATATCACCCGTATCGAACGGACTCTGCACGCAGACGGCATTTCTATCGTAGCTGGCATCGATGAAGTGGGACGCGGACCGCTTGCGGGTCCCGTTGTTGCAGCCGCAGTTGTATTACCTCAGAAACTTTCCCTGCCGGGAATCACCGATTCCAAACTCATCTCACATATAAAACGACTTGAGATTGCTATTGCAATTCAAGAAAACGCAATCGATATTGGTATAGGTGTAGTCGAACCTGAAGTAATCGACCGGGTCAATATTTTGCAGGCGACCAATAAAGCGATCTGCATCGCCGTCGATTCGCTGTCGTGTGATCCCGAATTATTATTGATCGACGGGAAGTTTCTCGATTGTCCCGGTAAACGGGTCGTATCTATCGTCAAGGGCGACGTTCAGTGCCGTTCCATAGCCGCCGCTTCGATTATCGCAAAAGTAACGCGCGATTCTATCATGGAAAAATTGCATGAAAAATATCCGGTGTACGGATTCGATAGACACAAGGGTTATCCCACAAAGGAACATAAAGCGGCAATCAGAATGCATGGAATGTCGCCGGTACACAGACGATCATTTCGCATATCATGAAGAATACCAAAGAGTTAGGGAGTACCGGCGAAGACCGGGCAGTGAACTTTTTACGACAAAAAGGGTTTTCTATAATCAGAACAAACTATCGAACGCCGGACGGTGAGATCGATATAATCGCACAGGACGGCGATACCCTTGTGTTTGTTGAGGTGAAGTCGCGGCGCTCATTGTCATACGGTGCACCGGAGGCCGCGGTTGATATGATGAAACAGAAGAAACTCAGGAAGATCGCGCTGCAGTTTATATCACACTATCAGTTGTTCGATCGTGATTGCAGGTTTGATATAGTTGCTCTGCACTATGAAGAGAAGGCTATACAAATTAAGTATATACCGAATGCATTTTATTAAGGGTCTCATATGAGCGGATTATTACTCATCACCTCGATAATAATTCTTGTACTGATTGCTTATGTAGTCTACGGTGCATTAATCGCGCGTAAACTCGGTATCGATCCATCGCGAACAACACCCGCCCATACGAAATCCGATAACATCGACTACGTCCCTACTAACCGGTTTGTTGTGCTCGGTCACCACTTTGCATCTATCGCCGGCGCGGGTCCGATTGTCGGTCCTGTGCTTGCCGCTGCATTCGGCTGGCTGCCGGTATACTTATGGATTCTCGTCGGCGGCATTTTTATGGGTGCCGTACATGATTTTGCATCCACCGTGGCTTCGCTCCGGCACGAAGGCAAGTCTATCGGTGAAATTATCCGGATGTATATCGGCGAGCGGGGGAAGAAATATTTTCTGGTTTTCAGCTTTGCTACAATGCTGCTCGTGGTTGCGGTGTTTACAAACATTGTAGCAACAACATTTGTTCAGGTACCGACAGCCGCTACCGCGTCGGTTTTCTTTATCGGACTTGCAATTGTGTTCGGAGTTGCATTGCGGCGTTCCGGCATGTCGCTGTCGTCATTAACAATTATCGGCGTCATTCTTCTCTTCCTCGGCATCTGGTTTGGTGAGAATAATCCGCTCATACTTTCGTCCGATACCGACACCGCCGTCAATCTCTGGCGGGTAATATTGCTTGTTTATATTTTCTTTTCTGCCGTTGCACCGGTATGGTTGTTGCTGCAGCCGCGTGATTATCTCAATTCGTTTATGTTGTATGCCGTGATGACCGGCGGTCTTATCGGAATATTTATGCTCAATCCGACGGTTAATCTCGAAGCGTTCCGCGGATTCCGTGTAGAGATGGGTGCCGAGGGAGCGCTTGTGTGGTTGTTCCCGATCTTGTTTGTCACAGTTGCGTGCGGCGCTATATCCGGATTTCATTCGCTTGTTTCATCCGGTACGACGGCAAAACAGCTCGACAATGAAAAAGATGCAAAGTTTGTGGCCTATGGCGGTATGCTCGTTGAGGTGGTGCTTGCGGGGGTTGCTATTATCGCTGTTGCAACGCTTGCGGCGACGCAGTTCACCGGGTT
>PWJF01000540.1 GCA_003560935.1 Ignavibacteriales bacterium | reverse complement strand
TATCTAAAGAAGAAAATATCGATGTGAACATATTACTGGAGGAACTGAAGGAAAAATTGGAAAAATAGCAAGCAGCCTTATTTTATATTTAGAGGTATCCCCACGTGAATGCAGAGACAATCAGTCAATTATATCGTGAACGTTTTTCCGATAGATCTCTCATTGTTGTATCAAACCGAGAACCATACATTCATCGAAAGACCAAACAAGGAATAAAAATAGATACTCCTGCCGGCGGTTTGACATCGGCGCTCGATCCCGTTATGCGTGCAATAGGCGGAACATGGATAGCATGGGGAAGTGGAAGCGCCGATAAAGAGTCGAGCGACGACGATGGGAAAATACGGGTTCCGCCTGAAAACCCCGCCTATACTCTGAAGCGGGTCTGGCTCGATCCAAAAGAAGTTGATGGGTTTTATTACGGATATGCTAATCAGGCGCTCTGGCCATTGTGTCACATGCTTATTGAAAAAGCCCGATTCCGTATGAGACACTGGCAGCGGTATTTTGAGGTTAACCGGAAATTTGCCGATGCCATTATCCCCGAAATTGCAAACAAGAAGGATGTGATATGGATACAGGATTATCATTTTACGGTCCTGCCGTATATGCTTCGAACGCGATCAAAAGACCTTACGGTTGCGATGTTCTGGCATATTCCCTGGCCTCCGTGGGAGATATTCCGGGTGATACCGCAGCGTATTGAAATTCTGAAAGGCATGCTCGGGTGCGATTTGATTGGATTTCATATAAACCGGTATTGTCAAAACTTTTTAGAGTGTGTGGAAAATGAATTGGGTACAGAAGTAAACCGGGAGAATAATACAATACTATACGAAGGAAGAGATACACGTTTGGTTCCGCTTCCCATCAGTATCGATTATAATAAATTCGATGAGATGACCAGACACGATAAGATACAAGCCAAACTATCGGATATAAAACAGAAATTAAAATTAGAGGGGAAGTATGTCGGTATCGGCGTCGACCGGCTCGATTACAGCAAGGGAATTGCAGAACGAATCCGTGCGATAAAATTATTTTTGAAAAAGTACCCCGAGTATTGCGGACGGTTTACCTTTATTCAAATTGCGGTACCGTCGCGGACAAAAATACAGGAGTATAGTGAGCTTAAAGAGCAAATCGAAAAAATGATCGATGAGATCAATGAAGAGTACGGCACGGACGATTGGACGCCTATAATTTATCATGCTGCAAACATACCGCATCACGATCTGGTTAATTATTATCGCGTAGCCGATATGGCAATTGTCAGCTCTATCGTAGACGGTATGAATTTAGTCGCGAAGGAATACATCGCATCACAGGTCGATGAGAAGGGGGTTCTTATTCTCAGTGAGTTTGTCGGTGCGGTGGCAGAGCTTAGTAACGCAATTATAATCAATCCATTTGATATTGAACACTTTGCGGAGATGATTCGGAAAGGAATTGAGATGCCGGAGGCTGAGAAGAAGCGGCGGATGCAGAAAATGAGAGCATACGTTCAAACACACAATATTTTCGATTGGATTAACGACAATCTGAACGCCGTACAACAGGAAACACTTTAATCATCACAAGGAGCCCGCCATGCCTCCAGAGAAACGGAAACTTAAAAAAGTTCTCGACGATCTTGACACGATTGAGACACAACTTTTAAAACGAAAAAACGTCAATCTTTTTTTAGATTTTGACGGAACGCTCGTACCCATTGCGCAGTCTCCGGATAACGTTACAGTCCCGCATGAAGTTTACAGTATTCTTGAAAAGTTGCGGGGATATGATCATGTGTTTGTCGCCATCATTACCGGGCGATCGTTCGATAATATCAAAAAGATTATAAATCTCAGAGGCATACATTATGCAGGGAATCACGGACTTGAAATAAGCGGCGTCAAGCGAACGGAGATTGTACCGAATGCATCGCAGGTTGTTCGCAGTATTCGAAAAATCTCCGATGATTTGAATAAAGTTCTGCTCACCGTCCCGGGCGCCTGGGTCGAAAATAAGTCGCTTACCGCGAGCGTGCATTACCGGACGGTTCCCACTTCACATATCCCGGAGTTGAACCGGCTTGTGGGAGAGATTGCTTCCCGTTATATTGATCGCGGACTTATCAAGCTGAAGCGCGGCATAAAGGTGATCGAGATACATCCGAAAATAGAATGGCATAGAGGTAAAGCGATACGATGGATGCAAAAGAATATTGCGCACAAACGCGCTACCAACATCTATATCGGTGATGATGAGACCGATGAAGATGCTTTTAAGGCACTTAATTCCGCCATCACCGTGAGGGTAGCAAGGGATGCAAGAGTAAAAACCGAAGCACATTATTATGTCAACAATCCCATTGAAGTCCGCTTTTTTCTTCAATGGCTGCTTGATAAAGTTGCAACATTATAATAATTCATAAAGAATGAGCACTATAGGCAGGATTTAAAACGTGAACAACATATTCAGGTTTTTCACAGAACGCCGGCTTGTTGAAGCCACCGGTCTGCGCGCACTCACCATCCGTGAATTGGTAACGCATCTGAAAAAGGTCGGAGGCGCATCAATATTTTATCATACCCATGCATCGTATCTTGAACACCACTTCGTCCGTCAGCGCTTTTATAATGACTTCGCAACATGGATATCCGGATCGATTCAGGAACATAAACTTGCCGAGCAGGTCGCCGGAATCGATATGATGGATTATACGACCATCCGCGACTTGCGAAATGCAATTGTTCGCACCATCCAGAATCATCTTGACGAGCGGAAAGGAGAGCGGGCACGAAAAGCGCCGGCAGGGGAGGAATTTCATTTTTGTAAGGCGAAAAGT
>PWJF01000489.1 GCA_003560935.1 Ignavibacteriales bacterium | reverse complement strand
GGACCGCACAAGCCGCAGAAGGTCGCCGACCGAATAGTGCCGAACGGCACCGGAATAACTCCCACCCAACACCAGCACCGGCATGATCACTAGCGGCAGCACCCAGACACCCGCGACCACCACATCCCAGTGAACTCCGGTTGGAACCCCATCGAAACGCACAAGATTGGCTGCCAGCCAGGCCAGCTCAATCGCCAGCAAGTCCACCAGGAACACGCGACCGCGCATCCGTGCCTGCGCGCGCCAGTCCACCGCGCCCGCGACACTGTGCCACAGGCCCCGAAAGATCCAGAGCACATCGGACAGCGCCGTCGCGTGGCTAAAATAGGCGATATCCTGTCGCGCTTTCTGCGGAAACAACACCTCACGGTAATAGAGCTCAGGGTCCCGATCCGGTGGATACATCCGTGACTCGTTGCGAAAGGCGACCTGATTCGGCCCAAAGATACCGGGAACAAAGTCGTGTACCCGGGCCAAGTCGCCTTGAAACAGATCCTTGAAACGTGGCGTCTCCGGCCGCGGCCCGACAAACGACATCTCGCCTTTCAGGATATTCCACAACTGCGGAAGCTCATCGAGCTTGGAACGCTCCAGAAAGCGCCCGAATCGCGTCATACGCGCATCGCCCGACACGGTGACACCGGAACCCTGATCGCCCCATGAGTCCGGAAATTTCCGGAACTTGTGCATGCGGAACACCCGCCCGTGCAGCCCCAACCGCTCCTGCGAAAAGATTACCCGGCCCGGCGAATCCACGCGGACTGCCAAGGCCAACAACGCCATAAACGGTGCAGCGATCACCAGCGCCAGCAACGCGAGCACCACGTCTATCGCCCGCTTGAGCCACCGATCCACAGACCTTCCATCCAAACCTATCACCTCGTGCTGCCCACGCCTCATTGGCGTCGCCGATCCTGTGCCCGGGCATAGTCCTCGGGCCGCCCGATATCCAGAAACTGGCCGTGATGCTGGAAGACCCGGGCCCCGATTTTTTCATCCAGCATCAGATACATCAGGTCATCGAAGCCGAAGGTCACACCAGTCGGAATCAGATCCATAATCGATGGATCCATGGCATAGATGCCCATGTTGGCCGAATAGGTCAGCGTGGGCTTTTCCTTGAACTCGGTCACCAGCCCATCGCGGTCGAATTCGAACACCCCCATGTCCACCGCAACCGGCGTTTCCTTTACCGCGATGGTCAACGGCTCAGGATGCGTGCGGTGAAACCGCATGAACGCGCGCAGATCCAGATCGGTGATCAAATCCCCGTTCAACACGAAGAAGGGCTCGTCCAGCCAGTCGCGGGCTAGATGCAAGGCGCCGAGTGTGCCCAGTGGTTCAACCTCTTCAGTGTACTCTATCCGCATGTCCCAACGACTGCCATCTCCGCAAACCAAGCGCAGCAAATGGCCAAGATAACCAGTCGTAATCACCACATGATCGACACCGTGCCGGCGCAGCCAGCGAAGCAGCAGCTCGATGACTGGCGCCTCGGCCACTGGCATCAACGGCTTCGGCAGAATCAGGGTATAGGGTTTGAGTCGGGTACCCTTACCCCCAGCCTGAATAACGGCTTTCATGTTTGCCCCCTGGGCGAACCACCAGCGGCTCGCCGTGCTTTGGTAATCCCCGGGTCATCGCGCAGGCACAGCACTCATGCTGACCGGAATGTGGACCAGCAACTGATCTTCGTGTACCCACCAACCCGGCCCCCATAACGCCAGCACAGCACAGCGGGCGTGAAAACACCTGTTGAGATCTAAATCAGCGCCTGTGCAACCCACGGAATGACATAGACCTTGACGCAATTACATCCGCGAATCAAGGTATCGGCCAGTTTCCTGATGGCTGAAATCCGGAATCGTTTCGTTAAACAGCGCCACGAGATCGGGCTTGCTCCACATACCTGCCTCCTTGAGTTCTGCGATACGCAGCAAGAATCGCTCAAGGTTCTCGGCAACGAACGCGGGCCCATTCTGGATCACCCCGACACTCTCGAAACGGGCCATGTCCAGTACCTCGCGTGCGGTAAAAAATTCCTCGAAACCCTTCTCGCCCGTCGTGTCGCTGTCGGCGAAATAGCAGGGCCAGCGGCCTTTGGGCAGCAACTCATCGACCCGCGCCCGAGCCTCTTCCTCACTGTTGCAGAGCACTGCCTCGTAGCCTTGCTCCGCAAGGTACTTCACCGCGATCGCGTCGAAGGTGGTCAGATGCAGCGCCTCCGAGAGCTTGGGGAAGAAGATGTCGCGGTTGTCACCGAGCACGCAGGACATCAGGCACAGTTCGCCGGATTCCTGCGGTGTAACGAAGTACCGACGCACGTCTTGCGGTGCCGCCAACGGCTGGCGCTTCAGCATGCGTTGGTTGAAGCCATGCAGCAGACTCCCATCGGAAAAGGCGACGTTGGCGAAACGTGCCGTTGACACAGGAAGCTCAAGACTTGCGCGCATCAAGAACATTTCCATGATGCGCTTGCTCGCCCCCATCATGTTCACCGGGTTCGCGGCCTTATCGGTGGATACGCAAAAATACTTCTGCGCGCCCTGCTCCTGCGCCCAATCCAGCGTACGGATGGTATTCAGAATGTTCACATCGACCATGCGCATCAGCGTGAACGGGTCTTTCTCGCTGCGGACGTGCTTCAGCGCGGACAGATTCAGAATGTAGTCGTAACCTTCGCTCGCGCGCATCAAGGCATCGAACTCCACCGACCCACAGTCGATCGCGAAGGTGCGGAAATCCCCTTCGATATAGCCCAGCGTGCTGCGCAGGTCGCGCACCAGCTCAACCATGTTGTTCTCACTGATGTCAACCACGTGCAGCGCCCG
>PWJF01000086.1 GCA_003560935.1 Ignavibacteriales bacterium | reverse complement strand
AAGTCATCCGAACAACTCAGATCGTTAACGCAATCGCTCCGGCAACATCTACCGCACTCCATTGTTATTTCCATCGATCAGGAGGGCGGTATCGTGAGCAGATTGAAACCCGCCTACGGTTTTCCCGAGACATACTCTCATAAGTTTCTCGGCGAGATGGACGATGCATCGTTCACCTACCGTCATGCGTCGTTAATTGCAAAGACATTGAAAGAGAACGGCATCTCTTTGAACCTCGCCCCGGTCCTCGATCTTGCAGTGAACAAAGAAAACAAAATCATCTACGGTAAGGAAAGAAGTTTTTCAGATATACCCGAAAAGGTAACAGATCATGCCCGCGAATTTATCCGTGCACACCGTACGCACGGCATACTCACCGCGGTAAAACATTTCCCCGGGCACGGCAGCTCTACCGGCGATACGCATCTCGGCATGGTCGATGTTACCGGGACGTGGAGCGAAGCCGAGCTTCTTCCTTATAGTACGCTGATAAATGAAAACATGATCGATATGGTCATGACCACGCATGTATTCGACAAAAATCTCGACTCCGAATACCCCGCGACCCTATCTAAAAAAATCCTGACAGGCATACTCCGCGAACGGCTCGGTTACAACGGTGTCATAATGACCGATGATCTGCAGATGAGAGCAATCACTGATCACTTCGGAGTTGAGCACGCGATAGAGCTTTCACTACACGCGGGAGCGGATATAATAAACATAGGGAACAACTTGGAATACAGTGAGGATATATGCGATCGGGTAGCGGGTATAATGATCAAGCTGGTGGAAAGCAAAAAGATCAGCGAGGAACGGATTGATGAGTCGGTGCGGCGGATCGAAAAGCTTATGTACAAACGGCTCTTTTGAGCAGTCTAACCGATCCTCCCGATAGCTATCTGGATTGTGTTTTAGGGATTAAGTGGTAGATACAGATTATAATCATATACCCCGCCGTGACCATATGATCACGACGGGGCATACTCTTTTCACACATTAGGATTCGGTGGTGTATTGGGATTATTATCCCTTTCTCTGTCAGGATAGGGGTAATAGTTTCTGTTTCTTTCCGGATTATCATCAAGAGGACCGGGGCGGTTAAACCGGCGGTTATCTTCCCACCGCATTCCGGTGAGGAACAATTCGGCCGTGCGCTGACGGTATATTTCCTCAAGAACGGCTTCCTGAGTTTCAGGTCCGTCGTATTCGGGTAGATTGGCTCCCAGACCAAACGGATCATCTGCCGCCGCTTTAGTCCGTACCTCGTTGATATATTCAATTGCATCATCCAATTGATTCGCTCGTGCATGTACTTCCGCTTTTATGAGAAGCATCTCTCCTGGGAGATATGCAGGCAGTGAAGAGGAAGGCGATCCAAAAAATCCTTCAAGTTCATGTATAGTGTGGCCAAAGGTACTCGGCTGCTCTCTCACTTCACCGAGATAGAAATCCAAACGTTCATCATTCTCTTCGGCCACAGGCGTTCCGAATGCTTCACGAGGACGAAAATAGTTAAGAGCATAGACCTGATTGTAGACCGGATTTCTATGTTCGTCGTCGTAGGCAAAAACCGATGTTGCTTGCATATCGACGTTATTTGCCTCAGTAAATGCTTCAGTATAATTTCCGGCAAACAGATGAAATCGGGCTAAATGAGCATTTATTGTATTTCCTATGTCATATCCGGTACCGACAATTCTTGTTTGAAACTCCGATGAAGGAGGAGTTGCGTTTATTATCTGGCGAGCATTTTCGAGCAATCGAATGGCTTCGGCGAGAACGTCAGCCCGCGGGTGAAACTCAGCGGTTTGATTAGGATCCACATCCAATGGAGCTTGCTCAAATGCTTGTGCAAGTATGCCTAACGCTTTAGCTTTATAAAGGTTCCCCATAGCAAGAATTCCGCTCCGGGTTCCCGGAGGCATTGTTACATTCTCGACATTTTCAATCAATTGATTGGACATCTCAATAACCCGGTATGCCCTTGTCCAAACAGCCAGAACATTGGAAATACTCGGGGGCAATGCCGTTCCTCCTTCTTCAAGTTCAATGAGGTTTGCAAGTGTAGTTATAATTGAAAGTTCATGGGCTGTGGTACCGGTGAATACAATATGCGCTTCGAGCAATGTCGACGAGTGGTACCGTATCAACCCGGTTGCAAGATTAACGATCCCTTCCGATGTCGTAAGAACCTGTTCGTCGGAGGGAGCGTTCGGATTTGCAAGATCAAGCTCGCATCCGCTCAGAAATAACAGCAAACCTCCAATTACGACAATAGGGAGAAGATATGCTCCAATATAATGATATTTTTTTCTCATGATAAAATCTCCGTTTGTCATTTTAGAAATTCATGGTTACGCCGAATGAAACAGTCCGGGGTATCGGCGGTTCGACAAAATCAAATCCGCGTACGTTTGTGAGTTGCGCTTCGGCATTCGTCTCCGGATCATAGCCGTTATAGTTATCGATCGAGAAGAGGTTTCGACCGATCAAACTGAGGCGAAGACTTCTCAATCCCCACAATTCGGGAAATAACGTATACCCAATAGAGAACTCTCGGAGTTTGATAAATGATCCGTCTTCTACCCAGTGTTCAAATATTCCAAATACACGGGCATTGTATCCCGGCGGCAATTCTCCTCTCAATTCTTTTTCATAATGATCGGTTGTTCCAAACACAGCGAGTGAACCGAGACGGCGCGTGAAGTTCAAAATATCATGACCATAAACGGCATCAAACTGTGCACGGATTGTCCAGTTCCTTCCAATCTGAACTTCATTGGTCCAGGATGCCGTAAAGTCGGGATTCGGATCACCGATGATCGTGTTTT
>PWJF01000359.1 GCA_003560935.1 Ignavibacteriales bacterium | reverse complement strand
TGAGATGACGGCGATTGGAGGATGAACAGGAGTTTCGGGTTCCGAGTTTTCAGTTAATTCAAAATATAAACATACCGGTTACAGTGATATGAAATTACTAGCAAAGATTTTGATTCCATTCCCGCCGCCGATAGCAATCGGGGCTCTCGGAGTTTTCGGATTATTGATTCTCGGCTGCAGTTCCGGACTTCCGGAAGAATCGGGCGATGCATTATACGCAGAATACTGCCAGCCCTGTCACGGCATCGGTGGAACGGGCGACGGACAGCTTTCGTATTTGCTCTATCCGAAACCCCGTGATTTAACGTCGGGATTGTATAAACTGCGTTCGACAAGGGATGGACAACTCCCGAGCGACGATGATCTCTTCCGGACGATCAGATCGGGGATGCAGGGTACGTCGATGCCGTCGTTTAAGTTTTTAGGCGATGAGAACATACATAAGATCGTCGACTATATTAAAGGATTCGACCCCGGTTTTGCGGACGAGCCGCGCGAACAGATCGACGTTCCCGAGCCGCTGCCGTTTTCCGAACGCCTTGTTTCAATCGGCGAGAAAACTTATACCGAGCTTGGTTGTCACCGTTGCCACGGCGATACCGGAACGGGCGACGGACCATCGGCAGATAATCTGACCGATACGTGGGGCTATCCGATCTATGTGCGTGATTTTACACGCGGGTTCTACATAGGCGGATACGAACCGGAGGATCTCTATTTACGGTTTGTTGCGGGTATGAGCGGTACGGGAATGCCGTCGTATGAGAGTTCTTTAGCGTTTCTCGCAGATGATGATGAAGAACTGCAGGAACTGTTGTGGGGACTCGTTCATTATGTCAAAGAACTTGAGTCCGAAGAAGCGCGTGCGTTGCGTGTTGATGAACCGGAGGACGGTATCATACGGGCGATTGAGACAGGTATCGCAGAAAAAGAAAACCTGCTCGATCCTTCGGCGCGTCACTGGAAAGACGCACCCGCGTTTCACATCCCCGTTTCACGCATCTGGCAAACCGTTCACGACGATGCAGGCGTGATCAACGTAAAAGCATCATACAATGATTCTCATGTGGCATTACTGCTTGAATGGAGTGACGATAAGAAAGATGCATCGGCAATGCGTGTACAGGATTATCATGATGCGGCGGCGGTGCAGTTCTCGTTATCGGAAAATCCGGGATTTCACGGAATGGGATCGCGCGAGAAACCGGTCGACATGTGGTTCTGGCGCGCGTCGCGGCAGCTGTATGTAGACGGCGCCATTACCCACGACATACTGTTTGCATACGGTGCGCGCGCAAGCGATGCGGACGTGGATGATTTCCCGGAATTTATCGATGAATACACGTTCCTTCCGGGTATCAATGCAGGCAATCCGGTCTCTCGATACGACATAGATTCTCCCGTCGAAACAATGAATGCCGTCGGACCCGAAACGACGGCATCGAGACCCGCTGCCGATCAGGATGTGAGCGGTAAAGGCGTCTGGAACGGCGAAACGTGGCGCGTGGTGTTCGTACGGGAATTAACAACCGGAAGCGATACGGCAGTGCAGTTTAACGGCAACGATCCGCGCTGGATATCCTTCGCCGTATGGGACGGCGATGCCGGCGACCGCGACGGGTTGAAGAAAGTATCAACGTGGTACCGGTTACGGTTCGATAAATAAACTCTTTTAATCACAATAACCAACAATAGAAATGTTAAGTCAATATGTCTATTTATAAAAAATGCACCAAATGCGGATATGAATGGAATAAAAGAGAGACATTTTTTTCCGATCCGGCAATACGAATTGTTGGTTATCAGATAAATAAAAAACAACTGATGAAAGGTCTTATTTTGTTTAACCACATGTGTACTACCACAATCGCAGTTAAAGTATGGACGTTGCGTGATCTGTATTCCGGGCCGGTGTATTCGGAATTCAAGTTCGGAAAGGAAGAATGTCCCGCTTATTGTTCGGATGAACACAATCTTCAGCCATGCAACGTAGAGTGTCACGGGGCTTTTGTGAGAGAGATTTTACAAATTATAGAATTCTGGCCTAAGAACATGAGACTTGCTAAAATTGCCTTTAAATAATCACTCATAAATAATAAGTATAGTGTCATGAAAGAAAAAAAACATAATCCCGACAATCCCCTTTCCCGCCGCAGGTTTCTGGGGGCCACCGCCGCATTAACGGGGGGAGCGGCGCTGTACCTATCGGGATGTGAGAAGTTATCGTACTTCGATCACATTCCCGAAATATTGAATCCGCTTGAGTACTATCCCAGAAGAGGATGGGAAAAAGTCTATCGCGATCAGTATGCATACGACAACAGCTTCAGATTCGTATGCTCGCCCAACTGCACGCACGAATGCCGTATGGAAGGATTTGTCCGTAACGGCGTGCTTATCCGTACAGAGCAGAATTACGACAACCACCGCATAAAGGACCTCTACGGTAATCAAAGTACCTATGCATGGAATCCGCGCGGCTGTTCGAACGGGTTTACACTTAACCGGCGGGTCTACGGAAGCTACCGGTTGCGATATCCGCTTGTCCGTAAAGGATGGAAGCGGTGGGCTGATGACGGTTTCCCGTATCTGACAACGGCGAACAGGGATAAATATAAATTTACTTCACGGGGCACGGATACATTCGAAAAAATTTCGTGGGATGAAATCGAAACTTCTATTGCAAAAGCCACTATTGCCATTTCAAAAACGTACAGCGGTGAAGAAGGTAAGCGCCGTCTTTTGAATGAAGGATATCACGAAGATATGCTGCATCACTGGCAGGACGCCGGCACACGTACGATGAAAATCCGTGGCGGTATGGGATTGCTTGGTGTA
>PWJF01000209.1 GCA_003560935.1 Ignavibacteriales bacterium | reverse complement strand
TTGTCGGCAACACCCCGCTGGTACGCCTGCAGCGCCTGGCTGCGGGTCTGCCCTCGTCGTTGCTGGTCAAGCTCGAGGGCAACAACCCCGCGGGGTCGGTGCAGGACCGGCCGGCGCTGACAGTATATTACAACGGGATGTTCCCCAGTCAGTACCGCCTGCACAGATACCGGATATGGAACGACCTTCGGTTCCGGCAGCGCAGCCCGGAACGGCACAGCCGGGTACCGAAGAACAGCGGCAATAAAATAAAAATTTATGTGAAGTAAAGCGGCGTCGATACCTACGTCGCTTTTTTTATAATAAACGGATTTGACGCAACCATCTCCAGAATCAGGCTTTCAAGTCATACATAGTGATAGGAACGCCCGCGCGGGAATATTACATACGGCTCACGGAGACGTACCGACGCCGGTGTTTATACCGGTCGGTACCCGGGGGACGGTAAAAGCGGTTCAACAGCGAGAGCTTATTCAATCGGGTGCGCATTTAATTTTAGCGAATACATATCATCTATACCTGAGACCGGGTGATGATATTTTACGATCGGCAGGAGGATTGCATTCGTTTATTTCCTGGGACAGGGCTGTATTAACCGACAGCGGCGGTTTCCAGGTCTTCAGTTTATCGAATCTTCGCGATATCAGCGACGATGGGGTTGTATTCCGGTCTCACCTTGACGGATCGCCGCATACGTTTACACCCGAAAGCGTTATCCGGATGCAAAGGATTATCGGTTCGGATGTGATGATGCAGCTTGACGAATGTATCACATCGAATGCGGAATACGATGACGTAGCCGCTGCGATGAATCGTACAATCGCGTGGGCGGAAAGAAGCATCGCCGCGCTTGAGGCGAACAAGCCCTTGTATGGTTTCGAACAAATGCTGTTCGGTATCGTGCAGGGAGGTGTGTACGAACAACTCCGGCAGGAATGTATAGAAAAATTAAAGGCGATGCCGTTCCATGGATTTGCCATCGGCGGACTTGCCGTCGGAGAAACGGTCGAGGATATGTATCGAATTACAGGGTATTCGACCCAACGGATGCCGGAGGGTAAGCCGCGGTATCTGATGGGAGTCGGTACACCGGAAAATTTGCTGCATGCAATCGCACTCGGTGTCGATATGTTCGACTGCGTGATGCCGACGCGTAATGCCCGCAACGGCATGTTGTTTACATCGACTGGAACGGTCAACATACGAAATGCACAGCATAAGACCGACCGGCAGCCGGTCGACCTTGAGTGCGACTGTTATACATGCGCTGCATTCTCACGAAGTTATCTGAGACATTTGTTTGCAGCAAAGGAGATTTTGGGATTACAGCTTGCAACCCTGCATAATATTACGTACTATCTCAAACTGATGCGGGATGCGAGGGAAGCGATAATTGAGAATAGGTACGAGGCGTGGATGAAGGGATGCATGGAGGCGTGGGTGAATGGGTGAATGAATGATTGATTGGATGATTGAATGGATGTCGGCATGTGCGGCTGTTCCCCTCTACCAAGAGGGGTTAGGGGTGTGTGGTTGATGGAAAGCGGAAGTCATTAATGGTTTCAGCGTCATTAGAAACACACCCCCGGCCCCTCTTGTTAGAGGGGAGCTCTTCGCACTTACCGGTCGGATTTAATTTTGCGGCAAGTGCGGCTGTTCCCCTCTTCCCGATAGCTATCGGGGGAGGGGTTAGGGGTGTGTGCGTGAAAGATTACAGAAAACTTGTATAACAAACAACACTAAACTCGAAACATATAACACAAAACACTAAACGGAGATATTTTAAATGATTCATTATCTTATCGCAATGGCGCCCGCAGGCGAAGGAGGGGAAGGCGCATTTACCGGCACGCTGATCATGTTTCTTTTGATCATTTTTATCTTTTATTTTCTCATTATCAGGCCGCAGCAGAAGCGGCAAAAAGAGCGGCAGGCATTGCTCGATGCCGTAAAGAAGGGCGATAAAGTCGTGACCGTCGGCGGAATGCACGGCGAAATCGTCGGAATAGACGATAAAACAATCCTGCTGAAAGTTGCAGATAACGTAAAGCTAAAGCTTGACCGGTCGTCGGTAAATTCTATTATAAAAAGAGCAGATGAGTAATGAGCCGCAATAGATTTTCCACAGTTGAAGAAGCGGTAGAAGATATTCGCAGCGGTAAGATCGTTATCGTGGTCGACGATGAAGACCGTGAGAATGAAGGCGACTTTATTGCCGCCGCCGAGAAGGTCACGCCGGAGATCGTGAACTTCATGGCAACGCACGGCAGGGGGATGATATGTGCGCCGATAACGGGAGAACGCGCCGGGGAGCTCGGACTCGAACTCATGGTACCCGTCAATACCTCCATGCACGGTACCCCGTTCACGGTAACTGTGGACTATAATAAAGGGACAACCACCGGTATCTCGGCGGCAGACCGTGCCGCTACGATCAGAGCGCTTTCCGATCCGGCGGTAACGGCGGATGATTTTGCGCGGCCCGGACATATCTTTCCGCTGCGTGCAATCGAAGGGGGAGTTCTCCGGAGAGCGGGGCATACCGAATCGGTCGTGGACCTGACACGCATGGCGGGACTTCGTCCCGCGGGGGTGCTGTGTGAAATTTTAAATCCCGACGGCACCATGGCGCGCTTGCCCGAACTCATGGAGATCGGTAATAAACACAATCTGAAAATTATATCCGTTCGCTCGCTCATCGAGTACCGGTTGCAGCGTGAGAAACTGGTCAAGCGGCTTGTGACCGCAATGCTTCCCACAGAGTTCGGCGATTTTACCATTTATCTATATCAAAGCGATACCGACCGGAAAGATCACATAGCGCTCGTCAAAGGAACGATAA
>PWJF01000088.1 GCA_003560935.1 Ignavibacteriales bacterium | reverse complement strand
TTGAACAACCATACATTATGATCATACCCTGAGATCATATGCAACCAACCATCAAAACCATGGAGGATACCATGATGAAAACACTCAAAATAACCTTTATGCTGGCTGCGTTTCTGGCGAGCGGCAGCCCGGTGGTATTCGGGCAGTGGGGCCTGCAAACCCTGGAACAACAAACCCGTTCGGATTAAGTGAGAACGAATTAATAATACTAAACCAGCTAATTTTATTATTCCTACATGTAACCTGTAAGCATAGTATGAGAAAGAACAACAAGAGGTATGCAATGTATTCATCGTTCATCCATATCTTTCTGAATTCACTTATCATTACCGTTATCGTTTTACTGAATGTATCACAAATTTCCTGTGATCTGGTTGACAGCTCTAATCAATCAACTACAGACCACAAAATGTATGTGTTTTCCAATACGGCCCAGAAGTTTTATTTGATAGACTACCGGAACTTCGCAGTAATGGAAATTTCATTGAATATTCCCGAAGGAGTTTCTCTCTTTGGCATGGAACTTTCTGCCAACAGAGAATTCCTATTCTTCCGTTTTAGTCGGTACATTGAATGTCTACGGACAGAACATCTTTCGACTGATAGATCCGCACGCAGAAACCTCATTTGACAGACGGTATGGTAAATCACCGGATGATGGCCCGCCCTTCCTGTATTTTGGCTCCACAAACCAGCAGTATTATATCGACCATGCTGACTACGCCGGTTTGGAAAGTGAGGTTGAGACAGCATTTATCAGTTGGAATAATTCCGGACCTGTTCAATTTACGGAATCTTCTTCGAGTGGTGTACAAGTTACAGGCGAGTTTCAACCTGGGGCTGGACCGGCCTGGGCGTGGGTATGGTGGAACGCAAACACGTACGAACTAATACCTGAAATCTCTTCCATTGTATTGAATACAGAGTTTACATGGACTGATGATGATCAACATATCTTAAACGGAATCCTTGACGTCCAGTCCATGGTGGTTCACGAGGCCGGGCATGTTCACGGGCTGGCACATCCGCTTGTAGAGTCATTCGAACAGGATGAGACAGCGCCTGTAATGGCCGGTGGGGATAATGAGTACTATTGGACTTCACTGGAAGGCAGGTACTTGAAAGAGGATGATATTGTCGGCCTACAGTTTCTACAGTTTCGAGTACCGGGCTTGTATTCAGATCTTCAGGCGGCATTAAATGCAGCTGAATCCTATAATGCAACTGTTAATACCTGGGATTCATTTACGTTTAATAATAATCTTGAAGTTCCCGCCAACGTCGCGTTGAAACTCAACCCCGGCTCAAGCGGCGACTTAAACAACTGTACTATCAAACATGCCACCCGCGGTATCGATGTAAACGATGCGGTTATCTCTGTTAAAAATTCCGAGATAACCGATAATTCAACCGGCATCCGGCTCAATAACCTCGGCTTATGGTATGCGGAAATTACCGATAACCTGATAGATAACAATTCCTCTGCCGCAATCGAAATCTACTATTCTTCCAGACAAAAGATTGAGAAGAATTCTATCGGCGGAAACGACTACGGTGTTTTCTCGGTCGGCTCCTCTCCGTCTATCCGTGAGGGTGACTTTATCTCCAACGGAAATGGGATATATTTGGTAAATAACAGTACGTTATACGACTCGGAGCTTAACCGGATGATGGGGAACGGTACCGCACTCTATGCCGAAAGTCCCGTATTTGTGACCTTCCAGAACAACGATGTGTATGTCGTTTCGGGCGGGGTGTATGCCGTACGGGCAGACCACGATGTAACGGTTATGGCGAGTAATAGTTACTGGGGTCAATATCCTCCGAATCCGAACCACTTCTATGCGACGACGCTTGAATTAGAGAATCTCATCCTGATGCGAAAGAAGAACTATGAACAGGTTATCGATAACTTTAGAACCCTTCGGAAAAGATTTTCATTCCATCCTCTGTTTCATAAAAATTCGTTGTTCGGTCTTGGCTATGTGTATACCGTAATGATGAACTCCCCTGATGCGGGTCAAGATTATTTCGATGAATTGGTCTCAAGCTATCCCGGCGACGCTTTAACGGAATCTGCGGTATTGATTATGAGCGAAGTTGGCAGGTCGCCGTATGACTATGCCGTTGACGGTTCGCCTTCAGAGAGTGCGGATGAGCTTACACTTTTGGGAAACTATCCTAATCCGTTCAATCCCGTTACCGTGATCCAATTCTCTATTCCCGGCGACGGCATGGTGAAGCTGAGCGTGTACGACATCCTCGGCCGGAAAGTCGCGGTGCTTGTCGATGAGTTTAAGGAAGCGGGAGTTTATAGCGAACGGTTCAACGCGGTGCACTTACCGAGCGGTGTGTATCTTACCCGTCTCGAGGCCGGCGGTCAATCGCTTGTGCAGCGGATGCTGCTTGTGAAGTGAAATGTGTGGTAGGTAAGTTAATAGTTTAATAACGAAGAATCCGCAGAGGGCGCAGAGAAAGCTCCGGAGGAGCGTCATAAAAAGCATAGGGTGAAGCCCTGTGAGAAATAAAAACGAATAATCGTAAGCCCTGTAAGGGAAGTAATCAAATAAACATTCCGGTATAGTGATTGCGCCCTTTCAGGGCTTGTATATTTGGGATTCCATTCAGAACCGCAGGGCTTCACCCTGCGCTGTTGCTCACCGCCCTTTCAGGGCTCACGTCTTCTTATGAACACCAAGTATTCCTGTAATAAAAATTACTACAAAAAAATAGTACTTTCTCCGAATTGACTTTGAAGTCGATTTGTTTTATACTTAAGTACTTCCCTCACATTGTGGGTATGACGATGTCCCGGAGCGAACGGCATATAATCTTTTCATCCCGTC
>PWJF01000375.1 GCA_003560935.1 Ignavibacteriales bacterium | reverse complement strand
CTTCAAGCTCCCGGTACTGTGCAAGCTCAAGACGCAAGTGACCCGCGACTTTTTTCATCGCTTTGATCTGGGCATTACCTCCGACACGCGAGACCGATATACCGACGTTAATTGCCGGCCGCACGCCTGCGTTAAACAGGTTCGGCTCGAGATAGATCTGACCATCGGTAATGGAAATAATGTTCGTGGGAATATACGCCGATACGTCACCCGCCTGTGTTTCAACGATCGGTAGTGCAGTTAAACTGCCGCCCCCAAGCTCATCATTAAGCTTGGATGCACGTTCGAGCAGGCGTGAATGAAGGTAAAACACGTCACCGGGATACGCTTCACGTCCGGGCGGACGACGAAGTAAGAGCGATACTTGCCGGTACGCTTGTGCGTGCTTTGAAAGATCATCGTAAATTACAAGCGCATGTCTTCCCTTGTCGCGGAAATACTCCCCGAGGGTCACACCCGAATACGGCGCAATAAATTGCAGCGGCGATGGATCGTTTGCCGAAGCGACAATTACCGTCGTGTAATCCATTGCACCCATCTCCTCAAGCTTATCAACAACCTGTGCTACGGTCGATCCTTTTTGTCCGATTGCGACATAAATACAGTATAAGGGATTAACACCTTCTTTCTTCGCTTCCTCGGTATGAGTGTGGCGTTGATTTATGATCGTATCCACTGCAATTGCGGTTTTACCCGTCTGTCGATCGCCGATAATCAGCTCGCGCTGTCCCCGTCCGATAGGAATCATACCATCGATCGCTTTGATACCGGTCTGCACGGGTTCCTTCACCGGCTGACGGGTGATAACGCCAAGCGCTTTACGCTCTATCGGGAGACGTTCATCGGTTTCTATCGGTCCGCGACCGTCCAGCGGTTGGCCAATCGGGTTGATAACACGTCCGAGCATTGTATCGCCGACAGGCATGGAGGCGATTCGACCTGTACGTTTCACCGTATCTCCTTCGCGGATACCAGTCTCGTCGCCGAAGAGAACCATACCGACGTTATCTTCTTCGAGATTAAGTACCATACCGTAGGTACCGTTGGGGAATTCGACAAGCTCGGTCGCCATCACTTTCGACAGTCCGAAAGCGCGTGCAATACCGTCGCCTACCTGTATAACGGTACCGACATCATAGATATCGACTTCTTTTTCAAAACCGGCGATTTGTTTCCGCAATATCGCGGCAACTTCATCAGGTCTTACTTCTGCCATGGTGTATCCCTTATTAGTTTAACACATTCATCAATTTTATTTTAATCAATGAGCGAAGCGAATTAATTGGTGATTGAACCGTCGGATATAAATTTCTTTTCAAGCAGCTCGAGCTGCCGTCGTATACTTGCATCGAACACCGTATCGCCCATGCGTGCGAGAAATCCTCCCTTCAAACTCCGGTCGAGACTATAGGTTACCTGGACTTTCTTTCCGGTATATCCTTCAAGCTGGTCTTTTAGACTTTTCTCCTGATTCTTATTAAATTCAACCGCCGACCGCACATCCGCACGAACGATGCCCATTTTCTCATCGACCATCTGTCGGTACTGCTCGATTATCTGCATGAGAATATTCTCCCGGTCTTTTGCAACAAGCAGGAGAATGAACTTATGAGTCAGTTCATCCACCATTTTGGAGAATATTTCATCGAGAGCCAACCGTTTCTTTTCTTTTCCGATTGTCGGGTTCTGAAGGAATAATTCCAGCTCGCGCGATGACCGGATGAGCGATGAGATGCGCTCGAGGTCTCCAACGATGACTTCGAGTTTATTTTGTTCCTCTGCAAGGGTAATAAGTGCGCGTGCATACCGCCGTGCAACCCGAAAATGTGTCATTGATCACACTCTGTTAATTACTGGGTAGATCATCGATAAATTTATCGATAATCTTTTTGTGTTTTTTCTCGTCAAGCTGCTCGTCGAGAATTTTACTCGCCGCCTGAATTGCAAGATGAGCAACCTCCGCCCGCAGTTCTTTCAACGCTTCCTGTTTTTCCCGCTCAATTTGCTCTTTGGCGTGATCGATCATCCGGCGCGATTCTTCGTTCGCCTTGTTGATCATTTCCTGGCGCATCTTCTCGGCAAACGCTCTGCCGTCCTTTAAAATTTTCTGGACTTGCTCTCCTGCCTGTTCGAGATTTTTCTTATTCTCTTGCATCAAACGCTCTGCTTCTTCCCGTGCTTTTTCCGCCTGTTCAAGAGAAGAGCGAATATTCTCTTCGCGTGATTCCAACGCTTTCAGTATCGGCCTCCACGCGAATAACCGGAGAAGTAGAAGAAGAATCAGAAATGTGACAATAGTCCATATTATCAAACCCGGATCGACGTTAAGCATAGTTTCGCCTCTTTGTTACATTACAACCCCTTAGTGGGGCTTATTTATTTCAGTGCAAGTAAAATACAGATAACGAGTGCAAACAGTGTAACACCTTCGATAAGCGCCGCTGCAATAATCATCGAGACGCGAACATCGCCTGCGATTTCCGGTTGACGTCCGCTTGCTTCCATTGTTGCCGCAGCTATTTTAGATATACCGAATGCCGCCCCGATAATTGTTAATGCAGCACCAAATCCACCTGCCAAATACGCGAATCCCAATGCGTCCATTATGTTCCTCCTATATGTTATAGTAGACTGATGTATGACCATGATTATTTTTGTGAAAATAATTAGTGCTCCTGATGCACTGCCATGCCGATGAACAATGCGCTCAGCATGGTAAAAATATATGCTTGTAAAAGTGAGATAAACATTTTCAACAGCATGATAAACAGCGTGAAAAGAATCGATACAGGCGCCACCCAGATCGTTTTAAAAAAGAATATCAATCCGATGAGAGATAAAATAACAATTTTACCCGATGTCATATTCGCGAAAAGTCGGACGGTGAGCGCAAAGGGTTTCGTCAACAGCCCGAGAAACTCCACAACGATCATCACCGGAAGAATAAAAACCGGCAGCCCGTGAGGAACCAGCCCTTTCAAATATCCCCACACTCCGTTACTTCTCATACCTGCTGCCTGAATCATTATAAACGACGTAATCGCAAGTCCGGCAGTTACGCTTATGTTTTCCGTAGAGCTGACACCGTATGGAACAAGTCCGAGTAAATTACAGGTAGCAATAAAAAAGAATATTGTTGTAAGAAACGGCATATACCGGTCGGCTTTATCACCGATATTCGGACGTACAACTTCATCTCGGATAAAGAGTATGAACACTTCAATCAGATTACTAAAGCCGTGAGGGACGATACTTTTCCGGTAACTTCGCGCGACGAGCGTCATCATAACGAACACGATGAATGCAGCGATCCACATATACACTACATACTTCGTCGGTGATAAATTTACTGATAACCCGAACAGGTCAATAGGTTCGAACTGTGGAAGGTTGATCTTCCCCAGCAATTTGAATTCGAGATAACCTTTATCGGTGACGTAATCGAGTATCCATCCGGCATCATCGCCCTGCCCGGCTGCAGCAGCCTCGCCTGCCGCAGCCGTGTATTCTTCTGAAGTTGTCATTTCCTCAATGATAATTTTTTATTATAAAACATAATCTCGTATAACATAAAGATAAAATAAAATATGAGCAACGATGAAACAAGACTCAGAATATGAAAGTCAAACACTTCAATGAGTACAAGCACCGCCGTCAGCGAAGCAACAAGCCGGATGCCCATTCCACCGAGAACCGCCTTCATAAACGTGTTATTTGGTTTATCATATGCATACTCAATAGAAAAGTACCCCAATAATACGTTAAGTATGCTGATAATACAACCGGCAGCGACACCGGCAATTACTTCCGGTGTACCGTATGTAATCAATGGATAAGCACCGAAGAGGGTAATAACGGCAAGCGTGAGAAGAACACGTTTCGGGAAACTCCAGTCAACTTTCATTTTTCTTCTTTTTACGCTTGATTTTTTCCTCGTGCTTTAATACAGTCCGAATAAAACTAATCATACCTCCGGCAGCCCCGATAAACGCACCGATGATCATGAATACAGGGTATGTATTCAGCTTTCCGTCAACCCATCGTCCCAGAAAGAGAAATACCAGAATAGAAGCTGCCAGTTGAAGCCCGAGTCCGAGATACGGGCTTATGTCTCGAGATGTCGCTAACAGGTGAACGAATGAAGAACGGGACGCATCCCGCTCCTTATCGCCCTTTTGAGAACCCATGTCAGGTTTTTTGTTCCGGCGTTTGTTGTTGCTTAACATCTGCCTTTGCATCGGCCATCGTGCATTTGCCGTCGAAGACGGCGCCTTCATCGATGATCAGTTTTGCAGCTTTAATCTCTCCCCGCACTTGCGATTTGGATTCAAAAACCAATTTTTCAGAAGCGGTTACTCCCCCCTTCAATTTCCCCCCGATGGTAATGTTCCGTGCAGTCACAGTTCCGTCTACTTCACCGCTCTCTCCCACAAATAAATTCTCATTAGCTTGAACGTCACCGATCAATTTCCCGTCGATACGCACACTTCCCTTACTCTTTATTTTCCCTTCAATCGTCGTTCCTACGCCGACAGATTGAGGTCCTTAATACTGTCACCTTTTCCCAACAGAGTGGCTCCTTAATTATAATGTATCTTTCGTGTCAAATAAATAATATGCCGGATCGAGCGGAACGCCGTCTTTCCATAATTCAAAATGCAAGTGAGGTCCGTAACTTTGTTTCCCGGTATTACCGAGCAGAGCGATTGTTTCACCACGCCGGACAATCGCACCCTGCCTGACTATATTGGCTTGATTATGTTTATACACAGAAAAATAACCGCCGCCGTGTGATATAATTACCATGTTCCCGTCGTGATACGTCCAACCCGAAAATATCACCGTTCCGTCCGCCGCCGCTGCAATTGGTGTGTTTACTTTTCCGGCTATATCTATGCCGACATGACCGCCGCTTGCATCAAATCTCCTCGTTACATACCCGTCGGCGGGAAGCGTTATCGGCAGCGTCGGTCTGAACGTTGACTCAACCGTCGGTGAAATGCGGACCGGACCCGACGTCAGACCCATTATTCCATAATCCATAGCCGGATCGTAGACATCCATATCTCCCCTCTCAGGAGACGGTAGATGTTCGGGAGAAACACTCTGCCTTTGTATCTCCCGCCGATCAGCAAGAGCAGTTATTCCGAGGGTATCTGATATCGAATCATCCTCACCAAGTGCCCGTCGCATCTGTAAGTTATATTCACGCATAAAAATGACGTCTTCGGTTACACGATTCAGCCGATCCTGTACATACATCAGCTCATTTATATACCGTTCTTCAAGATGAGGATTCGGCAAGGTTATAATTGCACCCACCGGAGTGTAAATTAAAACTACAATTATAACAGCCACGATGAGAACGAGTGACGCAACCAGCGATAACGCCACACCGAGTTTCGTTACCCGGAAAGAATGCGACGTACCCGTATTTCCTTCAGGAACAAGTAGTATGTTATACTTTTGAGGAGGTTTCTTGCTCCGCTCCCGGCGTTCTGACATTTAACTTAGATACTCCAGAAATTCACTACTTCGCGGCATTTTGCTGTTTTTTGATTAAATAGACTAAAAGATAGTTAATTTACCGTCAAATGTCAATCACATTTTTATGCGCATAATCGTGTTTTTATTGCCAATATGCATCATTCTCACTATATTAATTCGCTCCGCTCATTGATTAAAAAAAATTGATTGAACTATTCATTCAGCGATCATGAAATATTCTATGCATAATCCATACTCATTTAGAAAGTTATTTCCCCATATTGAAGATCATATCACCTACCTGAATCATGCCGCAATCAGCCCATTATCAAGATCTGTAACCGAAAATGTTCAAAAATATCTGAAAAACCGCTCATCGACTTCAATTGATAATTTTAAGAAACTGGAAGAACAATTTTTTACAACAAAAAATAAGCTCGCCCGGCTGCTCGGTACAGGAACGGAACGGATAGCATTCGTCGATAATACCTCGAACGGGCTGAATATTCTGGCGAACGGTTTACAGTGGAAAACCGGCGACCGGATTTTACTGAACACGATGGAATTTCCCTCAAATGTGTATCCGTTTATGAATCTCAAGCGGCATGGCGTCGAGATCGATTTCGTCGAACCACACAATCATACAATACCGCTTGAAAAAATTATCGCTGCGGTCACACCGCGTACCCGGTTGATCTCTATCAGCCATGTACAGTATCTTAACGGCTTTCTTTCCGATCTGGAAGCACTGGGCACATTCTGCAGAGAGCGCGGGATCATTTTCTCGATCGATGCAATTCAATCCGTAGGCGCAGTACCGTTGGATGTTGCTTCAATGAAGATCGATTTTCTCGCAACCGGGAGTCATAAGTGGTTGATGGCACCGGAAGGGGCGGGGTTCGTGTACGTGACCGAAGAGATGCAAAACCGTATCACACAAGCATATGTCGGCTGGGCAAGTGTGAGCGATTATTTTGAACGGATGCACGACTATAAACTTGAACTCGATCCGACTGCGCGGCGTTATGAAAATGGGGTGCTGAATTCCGCCGGCATCATCGGTCTGGGCGCATCGCTCGACGTGCTGCTTGAAATCGGTGTCGATACGATACGCGAACATATACTGGATTTGACCGATCATTTTATTACTCAATTGGAAGAACGGGATATCGCATATATTACACCCGCGGACCGTTCCGAACGAAGCGGTATAGTTTCATTTAAGCCGGCAGATGCGGATGCGCTTCTACAGGTGATGTCGGATCGGAAAGTACACACTGCAGTCCGTGGTGACTGTGTTCGCGTTTCGCCGCATTTTTACAATACTATCGAGGAAATCGATACGTTGCTCGATTGTATAGATGAATGTGTTCACGCGGAGAAAGTATAATTTTCAAATAGGATTACTCCCACTAAACTGAAATCCCACTAAATTTATTTTTTTGTGGGAGTTCTGATTTCGCGGGAGGAATAATTTTAATTACTACATTATTTCGATTTGGGAGGAACAATGTCAGATCAATCCACGGTGCCGCTCGATCATGAGAGTGTCGAGCTCCGGCCGATGAAAAAGAAACCGAGAGAGCTTGCCGTTATCAATCAATACGGTTGTACAGGATGCGAGGTATGTATTGAATTTTGCCCGGTCGATTGCATTTATATCGTACCGGGTCCCGAAGAACCGCAGCGGAAAAAGCTTGTCGAGATCGATCTGGATATCTGCATCGGATGCAAGCTCTGCTCCAAGTATTGTCCGTGGGAAACGATCGATATGATAAAATATGATGAAGCGTATAAGAAGGCAGCCGATTCCGATTACACGATACGGACGGTCTTTGATGAGAAGGTCTGGATGAAGGATGCACCAGCGGAGCGGGTTGATTGGCGGATTGAGCCGGTGTATCCGGCCCGGTGATTTACAAGCACCAAAGTTGATTACTTATATCGTGGTGTTGTGAGAAAAATTTCGCGATTCGTTTGGCAAGATCAAATACATCGCGATGACAGGTCAGTATAATAATACCAGGAAAACGGATGCCTTCCTGGATATATCGTGCATATAATTCCTCAAAGTGGATTTGATGATGGCTGATCAATACCCGATTCAACTCAATACACCTTCTCAGATGATCTTCGTCTTCAGCACCCAACATGCTTTCATCGCGGGCGGGGACCGCATCCATAGATAGCGCTCGTAGCAGCGATGCGGGTAAAACAGAAACATCCTCATCTATGGTACTCAGAACCTGACACACTATTAATTTGTATAATTGAAATCAAGCTTCAATACTTGATCTCCACCCCAAAAAACACCCCTCTCCCGTCCCCCGGCTCGAAGTAGCGCTGCTGTGCTTCGTTGGTGCGGACGTAGGATGCATATTGTTTGTCGAATAAATTCTCAACCGACAACCGTACTGTAACAGCTGGCCAGTTATATCCTGCAAAAACAGAGAACACCGTATACGCATCGTGCGTATCGATATTGGCATCATTAACATAATAGCTGCCGTTCCACATTATATTGGAACCGATAAACAAACCGCCCGGGATCTCATATCGTATACCGCCGACAAGACGGTGTTCGGGAATTCCCGGCACGCGGTTGCCGTCGTGATCCTCGTCGTCTACGAATCGAAAATCGGAATACGTGTACGCGATTTTTGTATAAACGTTGCGGATTAAATTGGATCGTAGCGCCGCTTCGAATCCGTTATGCCGTGTTCGTTCAGCGTTGCGGTAGCGGGTCTGGAATCCGACCGTGTACGGTATTATATCGCTGTTGATGTTCATCATATATACACTGAACTCGGTTTCGGTATGACGCGCAAAAGATGCACGGATGCCCGCTTCGATGTTCCGCGAATGTATAGGTTCAAGACGGAAATCCGCACCGCGAAGTTCGGTGATTGCAGGCGGTTCGAATCCTTCGCTGTAGTTTGAATGAATGATAACGCCCGATGCCGGCTCGTATGCAAATCCAATAGAAGGAGTAAACCGGTCGAACGAATCGGTAAAAGAATCGTCGCCTATGAGATCGGTAAAATCGTACAAGAGATGATCGTAACGTCCGCCAAATGTCAATGTGAGACGCGGATGGATAAAAAATTCATCCTGAACATACACACCCGTTTTGCCGACACCGATCTGCTCGTTTCTCCCGAGGTTGCCGCGTTCACCCTGTTCGTTCACATAATACCGTGCGCCGCCTGTAATGTACTGCCGTTCCGCGCCGACAATGATCCTATTCGATCTCTCCGCAACAGTATGTTTCATTTCGATCCTTCCGTCGATACCCGATGTTCGGAAATCCTCTTCGAGCACCATAAAGATGGGATGATACGGCGTGGCATGTTCACCGTAAAATCCGGCAACATTTATCTTAACATTCCTGCCGAGATCTCGCCGGTAGCGCAGACCGAAGCGGGAGCGCGTCTTTTCTTTCCGCCACTGCCCGTCTATCGCTCCCTGACTTGCAATACGCGGATCCGCATCGAATTGCTCTTGCGTCAAACTTCCCGGCAGATCGAAATTGATGGCGCGCCAGAAAGCAAGCAGTTCTACATCCGAACGGTCATCGGGGGCGAACGTGAACCGCCCGAACACCCGCTGCGAGTTGCCGCCGCTCCGGTCCCGGTAACCGTCTTTCGAATGATATGATGCGCTGAGAAAATAAGAATACGAGTCGCGTGAGCCGTGGAGTGAAACTCCGTGTCGCTGGAAGTTATAACTTCCGGCAAGCGATGAGACGTGCACGCCAAAGGGTTGATGCCGTTCACCGAAGATAAAGTTTACCGCTCCGCCGATGGCGCCGCTTCCATATAATGACGATGCAGGACCGCGCAAAACCTCGACCCGGTCGACAATACCGAGATCGACCGCATCGATATCCGTCAGTCCATCTGGATCGGTTAGCGGGATGCCGTTAATAAGCACGTTTATGCCGCGGACTCCCCAGTTCGTGCGTATACCCGATCCGCGTATGGAGATGCGCGCTTCGTCCTGGTTATGCCGCGGCTGCAGATGCACACCGGGTACAAATTGAAGCACATCTTCCATGTAATGTGTCCGTGTTCCACGCATCGCTTCGGCAGCGAGCACATCGACGCTCGTTGAAATGTGACGCATTTGCTGTTCCGGACGAAGCGAGGTGACGACGATCTCCGCGAACTGCACCGGTTCGGGAGTAAGAAGGATTGTCAACTCATCATCAAGAGCCACATCTACGATGACTTCCGAATAGGTACGGTACCCGACATATGATATGCGCAAAGTATCGGGGAGCGCGGAGATATCGACCGAGAACGAGCCGTTCCGGTTCGTCACGTCGCCGGTACCGGCATTGACAAGAAAAACATTCGCGCCGTAGATAGGCTGATTGATTTCGGTATCGACGACGCGCCCTGTAACGGACTGTGAGTGTAATGAGGAAAAGAAGATAAAAAGAGCAAAGACTGGAATTGTATATTTCATTTTCGACCACAGATTGTTATTCTGGTTTGATTATTATTTGTAATTATAACAGCGATCTGCCGCCGATTGTTGCATTTATTAAAACTGAAAACCGGAATCTGTTAACTCGAAATCCTGACAACACCCTTCACGGGGCTTCGTCAGGCAGGCCGACACCTACACACTAAACCAATAATTCAACTTTATTAAAAACACATTATCCATAGGTGTGCGGAAGGTATCTCTGAACGTATCGCGTATGGGTTGGTTTATATCGGTATGAGCTCCGTCGCGCTCCTGAGTCCAGACTAGATAGATCGTGCTGCCGCGCACGAACTCCCATCGCAAAATAATATTTGCGTTGAACCCCTGATAGTTAAGATCGGTCTGCTCGAAATCGTACGGGCGTAAATCATCGGGAGCGGCAAGATAACTGGTATTTTCATACCACCGCTTGTGCATCAGAACCTGTGTGAAGAATTGTATCGACAACCGCGGATGAAGCGTGACAATACCCCGTAAAGAAAAATCAATCTGATCGATGTCGCGATCCCCGAACAGACTAATCGGGCCGAGTTCCGGGTCTGTCAGATTTCGGAACCATGCCTCATATCCCCGGCTCCGGAGCCATCCGACTGCGGGACTTATCTCGATCGATGGCGACGGTCGAACATCGAAATCAAGAAATAAATATGTCTCCGTCCACCCGTAATCCGCCCAGCGCATATCGAAGGTGGGAAACAGTATGATACTTTTGCGTCGATCGGAACTTAACCACGCGGTGAGGTTGTGATATTCCGGACGTTTATATAATCCCATTCCGCGAGTCTCAAGGTCATCGTAACTCGATTCATTAAATTGATAGGCGGCGTATGAACTCCAGAAGTTTGAATATTCCGAGAAGAATGAAAATTGCGAACTTTTCAATAAATTTATCCCGTCAATATTCCAGATCGATGCTGCAAGCAGCTTCACCCAGTACCGTCTAATAATACCACTCGCGTAATCATCTTTAAAGGTCAAATCCGCGAAACCACCCTGATAGTCCGCGCGCTGAATGAACCCGATATCGTTCGGATTAAAATCACGCGAGAAATAATCGAAGTTGGCGCTTGCGAGCCAGTGCCGGCCGCTCGGTTTGGAAATATATAATCGTCCCGCCGATCCCTCACGATCGTGTCCGTTCACTGCGGTTCGCGTTCCGGCAACAAAACCGTCGACAACATAAGCATTATTTCTGAAACGGAGATTCCAGTCCATTCCGCCGCTCACTGCAGTACTCATTCCATCACGCAATACGCCTGTCGCCATAACACCGACCGCCGAGTTGCTCAGAAGCTCCTGTCTCATCCGAAATACATTATACAATCCGCGCGGCT
>PWJF01000302.1 GCA_003560935.1 Ignavibacteriales bacterium | reverse complement strand
TATCGGTGATCGATCGCTGTGATTGATGCTCGCCGGTGTCGCAATGAATTCCATACCGCCGTACCGATACGGCTCCCACCAGTGAAATTCATGCACATCGGCAACACCCCATCCTTCCACTATTTCCTTGACTCCCATAGGAACCAGAAAAACGGGTTTAAAATCATCATACAACCTGATTATGGTCGGTTTATCGAGGTGATCATAATGATTATGCGATATCAGGACGACATCGACCGGCGGAAGCTTTTCCCACGGGACGCCGGGAGGGGTATACCGTTGATGCCCGATTTTTCCTCCGAGCAATCCTACCCGTTCGCTCCATACCGGATCGGTGAGAATATTAATCCCGTCGGCTTGGATAAGATAGGTTGCATGACCGACCCAAGTAATCATCCCGCCGAACAACCGCTCGGGAAGATTTACATACTCCGGGGGAATTACCTCATATCGGTAGTCATCGGTTATAAACGGTTTCTGTAAGATATGATATGAAAATTTCCAACGTATCATATCTGTGATGTTCGGTTTCCGGTCTTTATCACAATTTGGATTTTCGAATCGGCCGGTCTCAGAAATAAAAGGATCGGGGTCCTGTGCGAAAAGTGGTAAAACTGTCATTGCAATAACGAGGATAAAAATTTTATATATAATCTTTTTCATTGAATATGCAATCGTACCGATTGTAACTACTGTCCGAATTGAAAGTGAAACTGCCATCCGTCGGGTTTTCCGTCACGCGGAAAACGTACATCATCGAAGCCGAACGCGTAATCGAACCCGAGCATACCAAGCGGCGGTACCATCATCCTGATGCCGACACCGGCCGAGCGGCGAAGATCCCGGATATCCGCACTACGGAAGTCCGCCCATACATTTCCCGCTTCGACAAACGCAAGGAGGATAATGGGTACAGGATTGAGGGTCGGAGAATATCTTAATTCAATGGTATGTACAGCCATTGCCCGTCCTCCGATGGGGTTGCCTTGTTCATCGATAGGACCAACGCTTCGATCGTCGTAGCCTCGTAACGGTGTAGTATTAAATTGTCCGAGACCGGTTCCTCCCATAAAAAACATTTCAATCGGCGGTATATTCGTATCATCGTTAAAAAGGAACATAGCCGAATTTTTCGTTTCTACTGCGAGGGCAAATTTATTTGAATTAAAAAGCGGCGTATGCCATTTTACTTCGAACGTATGACGATGAAATTCCACCGTTCCGGGCAGCAGCGGTCCACCCGCTATTTCATTTGTAAGAGAAACGTCCGAACCCCTCGTCGGGAAAATCGGATTATCCACGCTGTTGCGGCGAATATTCTGTCCGATGCTGAATTGTGTCGACACACCCGGCAGAAAAACATTTCGTCCGTCGATGACATCATTTCGCTGGCCGCTCACAAACCAATCAGCCCGGAAAAAATCGTCAGGCCACTGGAGTCTTCGTCCGATTCGAACGGATCCACCCGTGCGCCGGTTATCAAAAAATAACCTTTGGCGCGTATCGAAGATGCTCGCTCCGAACAACGTTGGAGAACCGTATAACCACGGCTCGGTAAATGAGATATTAAAGGTCCGGAACGTTCCCGCCTCACCGAATTGCCAATCGAATGTTAACTGCTGGCCGCCCCCGCCTCTCAAAGGGCGGCGAAGATCGAAATTGTTAAAACTAATTCCGAATCCGCCTGTAAATCCGAATCCCTCGGCAAATCCCACCGAAGCATTAAATGTATCACTCGATTGTTCTTCCAGGTTGAATACGATATTGACGGTTTCATCATCTTCGAGGAATTGTTCGCGCTGCATTGTGTCGGGATTGAAGTAATTCAACTGCTGCAGTTCCCGGATGCTCCGGATCAGACGTTGTCTCGAATAGTAGTCGCCAGGCCGTGTAAATATCGATCTGCGAATCACGTGTTCCCGTGTCTTTGTGTTCCCTCTGATTATTACCTCCCCGATTCTGAACTTGTTGTTCTCACGAACACGAATACGCAGGTCGATGCTATCGGGTGCAACGCGTACTTCCTCCGGTTCCGCACTGAATGCCAGATACCCCTCGTCCATGTACAGTGACGCAACGTCTCGCTGGTTCGGATTAAAGAACATATTCTGTTCGAACCGTTCCATGTCATAAACGTCTCCTTTTTCGAACCCGAGGCGCGCCGTTAAGCGGTCGGCGTCATACACGTTGTTTCCCTGCCATTCAATATTGCGTATGTAATACCGGGGACCTTCGTGGATCTTGACATGCACATACAGATCTGCACCGCCGTAAATGAGCGAATCGCCGACAATTTCGGCATCGCGAAACCCTGCCTTCCGATAACGCCGTATAATATTATCGAGACCTTCGCGGTATTTATCTCTGTCAAACCTCCCCCGGGACCAGAATTTCCACCACCGGTTTGTACCAACGCCGAGTTGTCGCCGTAATCGACGATCGCTTAAATGATCGTTTCCGTTAAATACAATACCGCGAACGCGGATATCTTCTCCTTCGGTAATTGTATACATCAGAACAACACGATTATCTCCCGAATCGGATAACGGGAGAAATTCATGTTCGATCTCGGCAAGAATTCGACCTTTCTCATGATAGATATTCTCAAGATTGAATTTGAATCTGTTAAGATCTACCGGAGTTACTACATTCCCTCGTGCAATATCTACAGCCCGGCGAAGATCACTTTCACGAAGCTCATTATTTCCGGTAAACTCAACCCGCTCGAGGCGTGGATGCTCGGTTACTTTGATAAGGAGGTACACTCCATCGTCGGTACGCTGTTCTATCTCAATACGAATATCGCTGAAGATCCGTAACGCATGAAGCTGTCTGACAGCTTGCTGTA
>PWJF01000437.1 GCA_003560935.1 Ignavibacteriales bacterium | reverse complement strand
GGAGGGATTTTATCACGTAGATTAAACGATGTGTACGTACAACCGGTTGTGTGGGCGCAACGATTTAAGCGTCAACCGACTTTAGCCGGCATAGGGGGACAAGCATTATTATTATTCAATCAAAAGAGTCCTGCAAGGACTCGGTTCGATTTTGTTAATAGTTTTTCTCTTCAATATACCGTGATTCCATATGTAGAAAATGAACGGCCGTATGAGTTTGCTGTTCGTGCAAATTACGGTTCAGTGCGACCGAGTTACCGAACATCCGAAGGCGGACGCCGGACGTTTTCATATTCAATAGTGGATATTGGTGGCGTCCTGTCCATCCCGGTTGATCGGCTGATTGACCGGATGTCGTTGTTTGCGTTTACGGGACTCGGAATGGTTTTTTCATACGATGATATCGCGCGACCTTCGATATCACGGAGAATTAATCTGCCGTTCGGATTCGGTCTTCAATATTCGGTATCGCAATCGGTTGATATAACCGGGCAATTAACGTTTCGGAATCTGTATTATCTGAACGAAGAAGTAAGTGCGTATGAAACTTTACATACCCGCGGTTTGGGTTTTGGTGTACTCTATAATATATAGATCGAATAGGAGCAGTTACGGAAAAGTAATGGCAAGCTTTCGTATACATATCGTCGTAGTTATACTTCTTCTCACAGCAGAGACAGGTTTATCTCTACAGCGTGCCGATAGACGTGCCGGATACATCCCTCATTTTGAAAGAATTGCTCAGCTTGAAAGTGAATTGAAGTCCGCACGCGGAGCAAACCGGGATGATGTGCTGCTCGCTCTTGCAGGGCAACATTTTGAACAAGCACAACTATATACTCTGCTCTGGCGATCGTCCGCAGCCATCGGCACGCTGTATTATGATATTATGGATGAAAACGATGTCGATGCCGGTATTGCTTCTGGATTATATCGTGGGATCAGTTACTTTGAACTCGGAATGTTCCCCAAAGCCCAAGAGACTTTTGAATCCTTTTTACGTTTGGGTGAAAGACTTCCCCCGCGGCTACGAATTGAAGGAGAAGCGTGGATGGGAGCAGTTCAATATGTACGCGGAAATGAGGAGGGTGCAATTGAGCGATGGAGAAATTTACCCGAATCCGAACGAACTACGTGTTCGGTTATAGCATATGTGCAGGCACGTATCGGGTATAATACGGATAGACTTAAAGAAAGATGCTATCCGACTCAGCTTACGGATTATCGGGAAACCATGCCGCTTATTCAGGTGCTTGTATCCACAGAACAGTTCGAATCGCTGCCGGATATAATCAACAATAAATCGATCGAGGCGGCATTTATCGAGCGGGGGGGAAGCGAAAAAGAGCTCAGATATTTTAATCCTTCCGAGATTGTAACACTTTCATATTCACATTATGCGCTGGCTGCATACTATGCTCAAAATACTACGCGTAATCAGAAGAAACGTTTTTATGAAGGTGCTTTCTATTTTTATACCGGCCGTTATGACAAAGCGGTTGATGCATTGGTCGGGGTCCATGACCTGCGAGGTGCCGTGTACCTTGCCGGTGCTTATTATCAAGCAGGCAAAGAAACGCTTGCAGGTGAAATTTTCGACTACCTCGAACGGTCAGGCAGCAGTGATATTTTATATGAATTGAGTGTTCTTTACGCCATGCTCGATGTTCAAGGCAGAAATGAAAAAGCTGATGAAATATTTAAAAAAGTTATAAACAATCAACAAACAAGATCCCGGCGGGATGTGTCACAGGACATATACAAAAAGCTCGGACTCGTATATTTTTATAACGGAAAATATGATCAAGCGCTGCAAGTGCTCGGAACTGCCTTCAGAACCGAACGGCGGGGTGATCTTCGAGTAAATGACCCGGCATTTATAATTCTATACGGTTCGTCGATTGTGCTGGCGAAAAATTTTATTTCATTATCCGATGCAATCGATATGTTTTCCACTGTAATGCGGGCATATCCGCTCGCGGAAGTCCTGGTTGAGACTACATCACTTATTGATGTCGTTACCAATATCGGCAGAGAGGGAAGAGTTATCTACAGAAGATAGTATCGTTTACTGTTAAGGAGGGGTGTATAGCCATGAAGGTTAATCTAATTATCAATCTTATTATTGTGCTGAACATCGTTATTTCCGGTTTGGCGATAGCACAAGTACAACACGGGGGTATATTGACGTATGTCGAGTCGGAATTCCCTCGAGCATACGATCCGATTACTACGATGGATGATATTGTCAACATACGAATGACCACGATGATGTATGAAGGATTATTCGGCTATGACATCGATCGTGAAGTTCGAAGCCGGCTTGCTGATTCGTATACCGTCGGCAGAAATAATAAAGAACTCACCGTGCACATGAAACGCGGCAAACGATGGGCGGACGGCAGGGAAGTTACTGCACGTGATGTTGCCAGGACTATCGAGACGATCTGGGCCTCCGACAATGTCCAGGAACAACGCATCATCAGTGATATCGAAGAAGTGCATGTCGACAACGAGTATACCGTGAGGTTCATATTTAATAACCCGATGCCCGAAGATGTTATGCTTCGTAAGCTCACGTTCAAATTGGTGCCCGCGCATAAAATTGGTAACTTACCGTTAACACGTCAAAGTGAGCTCGCACGTAATCCCGTCGGTTCCGGATTTTTTCGAATAGTGCGTCGCGGTCCGACCGATATTACGATGCGTGCGAACCAGTATTTCCGGCAGCGTGAGGGGGGGAGCATCGGACCGCACATTGATGAAGTACGCATGTATGTTCAGGCGGATGTCGGTACCCAAATCGAATTTCTGCTAAATCAGCAGGGGGATGTTATGGTTGAAGTTCCGCCG
>PWJF01000247.1 GCA_003560935.1 Ignavibacteriales bacterium | reverse complement strand
GGAATCATCTGACCCGACTGGCGGAAGAGACGCGGGCCCGGGCCCGACGCGTGTTCGCTCATCGCGGTCAACCGGTGGCGATCGGCGGCAGCCGTCCCGTGGCCCAAGCGTGGCGCTCGGAGCATTCAGCAAACGGCATGCGCTATCGCATCGATCATCAGCACCCAGCGGTGCGCACCGTTCTCGACGAGGCAGGCGACCTTGCCGCGCCTGTCAGGGCGATGCTGCGGGTGATCGAGGAGACGGTACCAGTACAGCGCATTTGGCTCGACACGACGGAAGGACGGGAGACGCCGCGCACCAATTTCGCCGGCGAGCCGCCCTCGGAGGTGCGCACGGTGCTCATGGTGATGTACCGCAATCTCGTCCTGCGCAAGGGCGTGTCTCCGCAGCTTGCGCGGGAGCAGCTCCTTCACACGGAGCCCTTCAATAGCCACCCGGATCTCGTCGCGGCCCTTCCCGATGATCCTCATCAAGGAGACCAGGATGCTGTCCGCGACTGACCAGAGGATCGTCAAACTCGCCCAGGAACTGCTACTCGATGAGGAGGACAAAGGTGCGGTTACGCCCGCCCTGATCGACGAGAAGACCGAACTCGTCCTCGCCATGAAACCGAAATGGCGCGAGCGACATGACCGACAGGCGGTGACGGACGAACTCATCCGTCGCTTCAGCCTTTGGATCGGCCAGGATGCCACGCTGTCGAACAATGAGGGCCACAAGGACTGGCTGAATGCGGCACGCAAGCATGATTGGCGCTATTGGCAGCGCTATCGTGAGTGGCTGGAACGCAAACTGTCCATCAAGGCCGTGGAGGCGCTTGATCGCTCCACCGATTCCGTCCTCTCTCTGCTGGAGGATCCGGAACGGAATGGGCCGTGGGATCGCCGTGGCTTGGTCGTTGGGCATGTGCAATCCGGCAAGACCAGCCATTACAGCGGCGTCATCTGCAAGGCGGCCGATGCCGGCTACAAAATCATCATCGTCCTTGCCGGCCTGCACAACAACCTGCGCTCGCAGACGCAGATGCGTCTGGACGAGGCATTCCTTGGTTTCAAAACGACCGTCCTCGACGATGAGGCTCTCGAGCTGGTCGGAGTTGGGGAGATTGACGCCGATCCGGCCATTCGGCCGAACTTTGCAACCACCCGCACCGAAAAAGGGGATTTCAGCACAAGGGTCGCCCGCAATCTGGGCGTTACGCCCGAGCAGCGGCCCTGGCTCTTTGTCGTCAAAAAGAACAAGACCGTCCTGACACGCCTGCTCGGCTGGATCCGCAGCCATGTGGCCAACGCCCGAGATACGGAGACCGGCCGTCGGATTGTCACGAACTTGCCGTTGCTCCTGATCGACGACGAAGCCGATCACGCAAGCGTTGACACAAAGGAAATGGCCGTCGACGAGAACGGCAGGCCGGACGAGGAGCATGCACCCACGGTCATCAACGGACTTAACCGACGCATACTGCACAGCTTCTCGCGCTCGGCCTATGTCGGATACACGGCGACCCCCTTTGCCAACATTTTCATCCACGAACAGGCGGCCACCCGCGAGGAAGGACCAGACCTCTTCCCAGCCGGCTTCATCATAAATCTCGCGGCACCCTCCAACTATGTCGGTCCGGCCAAGGTGTTCGGCACGCGCACGGAGATGGGACGCAACAGCGGTTTACCGCTGGTGCGACGCGCAGCTGATTTCGAAGGCTGGATGCCGACGAAGCACAAGAATGGCCATTTTCCCCTGTACGAAGGGCGGAACGAACTGCCGCCCTCGCTGAACGAAGCCATCGACGCCTTCGTTCTCGCCTGCGCCCTTCGGCAACTGCGTGGTCAGGAGGCGGAGCACTGTTCGATGCTGGTCCATGTGACCCGCTACACATCCGTCCAGAAGGTCGTTCACAACCAAGTTGAGGAGCGCATACGCAACCTGCGCCAGCGGCTGCATCGCAGAACTGGAGGGCACGAGGAGATACTCTCGTCCTTGCGCACGCTCTGGGAACGCGACTTCGTGCCGACCACCGCCGCCATGGCCGAGGATTTTCCCGATGACGCAGGCCTTTTCAAAGGCGCGGCTTGGGAGGAGATCGAACTGCTTCTGGCGGAGGCCGTGGCCGACATCCAGGTGCGCATGATCAACGGCACCGCCAAAGATGCCCTCGATTATGCCGACAACCAGGAGACAGGGCTCAAGGTTATCGCGATTGGCGGCGACAAGCTGGCGCGCGGCCTCACACTCGAAGGACTAACCGTCAGCTACTTTCTTCGCGCCTCGAAAATGTACGATACGCTGATGCAGATGGGCCGCTGGTTCGGCTACCGGCCCGGCTATCTTGATCTAGGCCGACTCTACACCACCGCAGAACTCGTCGAATGGTTCGAGCACATAACTGATGCCGCAGAGGAACTTCGTGAGGAGTTCGATTTCATGGCGGCGAGCGGTGCCACACCGCGTGAATATGGGCTTAAGGTTCAATCCCACCCAGTTCTCATGGTCACATCAAGCATCAAAATGCGCGCTGCCAGAGATCTCGAACTTTCCTTCAGTGGCGGCCTCTCGGAGACCGTAAATTTTCATCGTAAGCCTGCCGTCCTTCAGCGGAATCTCACAGCGACCCGGAGGCTAGTCTCATCGCTCGGTGAGCCGGAAATCGATCCGAAACGCCAAAGGAGCGGCTCGATACACGAATGGAAGGGCCATCTCTGGAATGACGTTTCCGCCGACGAGGTGCTCGCCTTCTTATACCAACCCCTCTAATTTTTGACTGTTGTTGCCCATTCCATCGAGCAGAGGGATTTTATCCTACCAGCATCGCTGGTGACCCGTTGCCAGGCCTTGCAGACGGCATTGACGATGGC
>PWJF01000409.1 GCA_003560935.1 Ignavibacteriales bacterium | reverse complement strand
GGGTACTGACCTTGATGAGACCGCTGTTTTGGATGGTTTTACAATTACTGAAGGGAATGCAAATGCAGCGTCTCCTTATGATGCTGGTGGTGGAATGCACAACCATAATAGCAGTCCGACCTTGAATAACGTGACTATCTCTGGAAATAATGCAGGTGTGGGTGGTGGTGGAATGCACAATTATAGAAGCAGTCCGACCCTGAATAACGTGACTATCTCTGGAAATAATGCATATGTTAACGGAGGTATAAGTAACTTTTATAGCAATCCAAACCTGACTAATGTGACTATCTCTGGAAATAATGCAGAATTAGGTTGTGGAGGTATGGGTAACTATTATAGCAATCCGACCTTGAATGATGTGACTATCTCTGGAAATAATGCAGGAGATGTTGGTGGAGGAATGGCTAATGTTAATAGCAATCCGACCCTGAATAACGTGACTATCTCTGGAAATAATGCAGGTGTGGGTGGCGGAGGAATAACTAATGGTGATAGCAATCCGACCCTGAATAACGTGACTATCTCTGGAAATAATGCAGGTGTGGGTGGCGGAGGAATGGCTAATGTTAATAGCAGTCCGACCTTGAATAACGTGACTATCTCTGGAAATAATGCAGGTGTGGGTGGTGGTGGAATGTTTAATGTTGATAGCAATCCGATTTTGATTAATGTTACCATTACTGGAAATAATGCATATACTGGCGGAGGAATGGGTAATGTTGAAAGCAATCCGACCCTGAATAATGTGACTATTTTTGACAATACTGCTTCTGAAAGAGGCGGCGGGATATATAATACACATAGCAATCCGACTATGATTAATGTTACCATTGCTGCAAATAGCTCTCCATCTTATGGCCGGGGAATATACAACTCATCAAGCAGTCCAACTATCAAAAACTCTATAATATGGTTAAACGGAGGAGGTACAAATGAGATCTACAGTAGATTTGGATCTTCTCCTGTAATCTCCTGGTCCATAATTCAGGGTGGATATCCCGACGGCGAAAACATCATTACAGACGATCCACTTCTTCAGCCCTTGGCAGACAATGGTGGTTTTACTAAGACCCTCGCTATTCTCAAAAACAGCCCTGCATATGCAATACCAAAAGATGCTGGTGATGGTAATTGGAACGACGCTCCAGATACTGACCAGCGTGGAATGCCCCGAGCCACGAGTGGTTTTAGAGCTATTGGAGCATATGAAGACTTGAGATTTGGAAATATTCAGATATTTATTGAACCTTCTGAAGCCATTGAAGCCGGAGCTCAATGGCAAATTCATGGAACATCAACTTGGTATAACAGCGGCGAAACGGCTTACAATGTTCCTGTGGGAGTCTATACTATTGATTTCAAAAGAATTCCGGAATGGAAATCTCAGAGAAGTATTGGGCTAAATGTTGAATTAGATAAAACGGTTACCAGGACAGTTTCCTATTTTGAGCCAGATCTCTTTTTACCAGGCGTGATGATGCTTCTGCTGGATGATGAGAAAGAGCCAGAGCCAGCACCCAAGCCTGAACCAGAGCCTCAACCCGTCGAGACCTGGACCGATCCGGTCACAGGCATGGAGTTCGTCTGGGTGCCTGGGGGGTGCTTTGACCGGGGCTGCGGGGACTGGTATGATGAATGTTTTCCTATTGAACTTCCAGTACGCGAAATCTGCCTGGACGGGTTCTGGATTGGCAAATACGAGGTGACCCAGGGCCAGTGGACCCAGGTCATGGGCAGCAATCCGTCGACCTTCCTGAGCGGAGACAACTACCCTGTGGAGATGGTGAGCTGGAATGATGTACAGGAGTTCATCACCGAGCTTAATTCCCGAGGTACAAGCACCTTTCGTCTGCCCACCGAGGCTGAGTGGGAGTACGCTGCCAGGAGCGGAGGCCGGGAAGAGAAGTATGCCGGCGGCGATGATATTGACAGTCTGGGCTGGTACCGGGACAACAGCGGTGACCGGACCCATGAGGTGGGGACCAAGGCCCCCAACGGTCTGGGCATCTATGATATGTCCGGGAACGTCTGGGAGTGGGTTTCGGACTGGTATAGATCTGACTATTATGCAGAAAGCCCAACATACAACCCTCAAGGCCCTGATACAGGCTCGTACCGCGTCGCTCGCGGCGGCGGTTTTCGCAGCTTCGCCAGTCACTGCCGCGCGGCCTCTCGCAGCCTCAGAAGCAGGCCGGGCTACGGATACTTCGACTTGGGCTTCCGCCTGGTTCTCTCCCCAGGTCAGCAGTAGCCAGCAGGCACGAAGGGCATCCGAACTGGAAGGCCGTGGAACAGGAGCGAGGGACGAGCGGATGTGGAACGGGCTGGAAGTCTGATTGTCTGGCATTAAGGGCACTAAGTAGTCCTGGGTAAAGATAGATCATGGCTTAACGTCACATTCATGGGGCAGGCAGTTTATGGGATATCCATACTGTCTGCCCTTTAATATTTCCCGCCCTCACAACATAACCTAGCTCGCAACATACGGCTATTTTTCTGGGGTAGTCCTTTCCAGTTATTCTGAAGACTGCCGGAAAGCTTGAACCGGTCAATTTGTGTGCTGCCTGCTTCGGTAATATCATTTGCTCCTGAGACTCTCTGGCATAATGCCTTGACATCTATAATGGACCTCATTATAATGCAATGCATGATAAGGACCTTTAAGTCTTTCGGGTCAGAGGATATTTTTGATGGGGTGGCATCTCAAGCAGCTCGAAGATGCTGCCCTCAATCAATTTGGCCTATTGCCCGTCGGAAAATGGATCAAATCAACAGGGTCCGAGAGGTCAGTGAACTTAAGGTTCCTCCTGGAAATCGACTGGAACGTTTGAAAGGTGACCGGGAGAATCAATACAGTATTC
>PWJF01000195.1 GCA_003560935.1 Ignavibacteriales bacterium | reverse complement strand
TTCAGATACTTCCTGCGTTTTCAAATGAACGATCTGTTTCATCAACTCGGGATTGTCACGCTCAAGCATTAAGTGCGAATTCTCATACATCCGGGCTTCAGGGGGCATATCCGGAAGAAGATTGCTGTAAAATAAACTATCGAATGACGCACCCCCTCTGTATGCCTGAAAAATATTTTCCGCCTCGACTATTGATTCGGTAAATATCCATCGCAAACGAATGTGTACTCTGCCCTTCTGAACTCCTGCGTTTATATTCTCTTCAGTCAAATTAACCTGTGATAATATATCGTCATGATACAACTGATCGACAGTCAGATCTTCCTCGATTGCCTGAATCATACGATGCGTTATAGCCGATGTTTCGTAACCGAGATGCTCTGCTTCCAATGCCATGAGATATTCAAAGATGAGATACCGGAGATGTGTGCGTAATGGAGCGTTCGATAATTTTACAAATGCCGGTGTAATTTCATAACTCTCTAACAAATTATCGACGGTAATTTTATAATGACCGATTTGTGCAATGGTTGCGGTATCGGGAATAATTTCATTCCCGTTTGTTACTCCGATATAGAAAATAGTACAAAGAAACCCTCCTATAATGAAAATATACAATCGGTATGTCATCTCACTTCACCTTATCCTTTCAAACCTGTTGTTGCCATACTATCGATAAAATATCGTTGAAAGAAAGAATATGCAATTATGACGGGAAGCGCAAGCATGGTTGCCGATGCGAGCATCGCACCAAGCTGGCCTTCGGCTTCACCACCCGTAACGAACAATGCAACGAGTTGCGGCATCGTCATCATGCTTCGTTCGCGAATAACGATAATTGGCCAGAGGACATCGTTCCATACGGTCATAAACGTTAGAATTCCTACTGTAACGATAACCGGTCTCGAGAGCGGCCAGACGATCTTAAAAAGTATCTTTAGGTCGGAGCAACCGTCTACTCGAGCCGCATCAATCAACGCCTGTGGTATGCTCATGAAAAATTGCCGAAAAAGTACAATGCTGAGAGCGGTCATTGCATACGGAGCTATCAATCCGAGATATGTATCCGTGAGTCCGAGCCATACCATTAAAATGTACTGCGGGATCATAGTGATCTGAAACGGAATCATCATCGTAAAGAGTATAGCGACAAAAAGAATTTCCTTGCCGAAGAATCGCATTTTTGCAAGAGCAAATCCGACCATCGATCCGAAAATGAGAACCGAGATGGTAACCGATACCGATACAATAGTGCTGTTTAATAAAGCCCGAAATACCGGAATCCGGTTGACAACAAGCTCATAATTCTTCGAAGAAAAATCCGACGACCACAACGTCAATGCCCCGATCTCAAGCTCGGGCTTTAACGAAGCCGAAATCATCCAGACAAACGGGTATCCGAATACTATAAGCCCGACCATCAAAAGGATATATATTCCAATTCGTGTCACGTGCTATAGTCCTCGGTTTCCATTATTCTTCGTTGCAATGTTACCACGAACAGTATAATAAGGGCAAAAACAAACCCGAGTGCAGCAGCATATCCCATATGGTTGAAACTGAATGCTTGATTATAAATATACAGCATTGCAGAAAGCGTGCTGTTCATCGGGCCGCCACCGGTCATTATATACGGTTCAATAAAAAGTGAAAACCCGCCGATGGTCGAAAGAATGAATATTACCACTATTGTCGGATTCAACATCGGCAGCGTGATTTTGAAAAACTGATAATTCTTCGACGCCCCGTCAATCTCGGCTGCTTCATAGAGATACGACGGGATGGTTTGCAGTCCGACAAGAAACAGCACAATGTATAAACCTACATTTTTCCACGTTGCCATAATTGCGATTGAAGGCATAGCAAAAGCCGGATCGACCAGCCACGGTATAGCCGAAAAACCAAGCGCTGTCAATATATGATTGAACAATCCGTTCTCATAGTTATACAATTGAGCCCAGAGTATCGTTACAACGACACCGGAAACGACGACGGGAAAGAAATACACGGACCGGAACAATCCACGGAGTTTAATTGCGGAATTCAGCAAAAGCGCAAAGAACAACGCGATAACGATCTGTAAGGGGATATGCAATACAAGAAAGATTAGCGTATTAATAATTGCTCTTGCAAACAACGGGTCCTGAAAGAGGCGAATAAAGTTTCGCAGACCTATCCACTCCATCGGTGTGACGATGTTCCAACGGTGAAAAACAAGAATAAACGAGAAAATAAGCGGGTATGCAATAAATAAACAGAAAAATATTATATACGGCAGAATGAAGGCATATCCGTTCTTTTCACTTTCCCGTATACGCGAAATCAATGTATGCACAGATTTCATTTATTCCATTCGATAATTAACTCGGCACGTCGTGCTGCCCGATGAATTGCCTCTGCCGGTGATCTTCGCCCGTAAACAGCTGCCGCTTCATATTCCTGTGACAATGCATCCAGTATCTCTTTAAGATCAGCTACTTCATCCACACTTCTTGTATATAGTGCTTGTTCGGCGAACAACAGCATATGTGGTTTCCGTTTAAAAAAATCGTCAAACATCGGGTTGGTTAGAAGATCCCCGCGAACGGGTATCTGATTGGCAATTTCAAGTAATGCGAAGTCATGTTCCGGTGTAACTAAAAATTTAACAAACTCCCACGCTGCCTCCGGGTGCCGTGTATTGCTAAAGATAGATATATTCTTGAAATCACCGTACGTATAAATCGGACCTTCATAATTATCCGGGACAGGTAACGGTGCAACACCGAATTCTATATGTGGAGCATACCGTTGGATGGTGGGTATCTGCCATGGACCCGCAAAATTTGTTGCCATTTTTTCCAACAGAAACGGATCCTGTTGATGAGAAAAAGTTCGTGGAAACACTTTGTCACGATAGCAATCTCTGAAAAATGCCATCACTGCTTCTGCGCGTTCGTTTACAAACGCAACGGTATGATTATCGAAAAGCGTTTTTCCTCCCGATGCTGCTATGTAAAATGGCAGGTAATCGAAAAAACGCTGCCACCATATCGGACGTATATCACGTTGTCCCATCCACACATCAAAGCTTTTATTTTTTTCACGCAGCCCGGCAAGTTCACGCCCGATCTTTAAAAATTCAGAATAGGTCCGCGGCGGTTCTTCATAGCCCAACTCTCCAAGTATTCTTTTATTATAAATCATCATCACGGGATTAGTTTTCCACGGTATTTGATAGATCGAACCGTCGGGAGATCTGAATGTTTCCAACAATTCATCCGGCACTCTTGAGGTCATCACCGAATCGAAGTCGGAGAATTTGTCGAATGCAACTAAACCTCCCGCTCGAGTATAATCGTAGAGCGCGCCCGGCCAAATGTTCGAGCATATATCGGGAGTTGTACCGGCTGCGATAGAGGCGAGTAATACTTCTTCAGTCGACTGCCCGACCGGTATCGGCTGCATCCTCACCTGAATATTCGGGTTATTTTGATTCCATACCCGCACGAGACTATCGGCAAGCTGCATTTCCTGTGGATTCGGAGCGGGCCAATAGGTGAGCCGCGTAACACCGGGTTTTTCATGTTCGATGTCGTGAGAAGATGGACCGCAGCTCAGTAATAACAGGACACTTGTAATGATGAGTATATGTTGTTTCACAACAAATTTTTAATTCCCATTAATGGATACCATTCTTAAAATAAAATGGCAACACTTAACACATGAATTTCTTTTAACCTACTGAAATCTCTGTATCCATAATCGACTTTCGCTCTCACATTTCCTCCGAAGAGATCGGCATGTACACCGGCACCGAATGTGAGTCCACCTTCTGCGTCCTGGAGGAAGAGCGACTGATATCACGCCCTGAAGAAGAGTAAATCATTGAATCCATATTCGCCACCGACATTCATACTTTGAAAATTATTACTCGGATAGTGGGCATCCATTGAAACAGTCAGTAAATGCATTTCAGTTCTAACGAAGTCATTTGCGAGACCAAACTGGAAACTCAACGGCATCGGCCATTTGTTCATCTCGATATTCAATGGTACACGATCGGTGGTTCCCTGTTTCCTCTCATCGATCCGCCCGTGCATACGTGTATTTCTACCCGACATCTGCATATCCGTTCCAAAGTTGGTCATTGCCGCACCGATTCTCATGCCGTTCAAAAAGTCAGTAGTAAATAAGGCTCCAAAATCTATAGCGAAACCTGCAGCCCGCATATCCCATATACGTTCTGAGACATACTTCGCAGTTGCACCGATAGAAAATCGATCAGTTAGATTCCGTGAGTAATGAACACCGATTGCAATGCTTCCGGATGAAAACATTTCGCCTGTCCCTTCAGGCCGTTCAACTGTCCGAACCATCATATCATCCATAGACATCGAGGAAAAACTAATCCCGAGGGTACCGAACCTGGGTACCGGAACAGCCACAGCAGCATAATCGAATCTAATATCGGCAATCCAGTCGATATGGCTGAAAATAACTTCTCGGTATTGCAGTCTTGCCGAACCTGCCGGATTCCAGTATAAACTTGTAATATCGTCGGCGATGGCAACAAATGCGCCTCCCATCCCAACTGCTCGGGCTCCGATGGGTATCTGCAAAAACGCAGCCGCGGATGTACCGGCTTTTGATACTGACTGACCAGTAAATTGAGCGAGTCCTGATTGTACCAGTAGAATCAACGCCGCACATAATAGAACTATGATTTTCTTCATACGTGAACCCCTCACAAAGTTTTATTTAATAACAGCGAATCGGCCAATTTTCTCACCGATTCCCGGAGCTTCTACATGGTAGATATAATTACCATATGCCAATTCCATACCGTCTTTAGTCAGTAGATTCCAGGCACGTTGTCCATTCTCAATAGTGGAAGAGTGATACAATGTTATTACGTGTTGACCGCTTACTGTATATATTCTAATAGTACATTCACTGGGTAGATTAATAAAATATATAAGCCGTTCACCACGTCCCGTCCTGAAAAGGAGCTGTTGTTCCCAGGATGCCGCTCCAACATAGGGGTTGGGAACCACTGCAATGTCAGCCAAATCCAATTTTGCCTTCTCGAGGTCCAAGTAGGCATTTTTCACGGTAAACTGGAATGATTCACCGGATCGAAATGGTTTTAACGTTTTAATGCGATACACATCACCCGGTTGCGGAGGTTGTACTTCTTCATCAAGCTCCTCGTCTTTACGAAATTCAACCATCCATGACGTACGATAATTTCCGCTTCCCGGCAAAGGTGGTTTTCCCAAACTGTCGCCGTACACAATGATGATCCTATCGCCGGGTGAGATATTCGGCGGATCGGAGGCAAAGAATAAGAAATAAGCTCTCTTATTTTCAGTAAGATTCTTTATTGTGAATTTTGTAGCTGTCTCTGCCGGTGCGCCAAAGAATAAACGACCCGCCGACGTATCGACTATTTCATCATAAAATTGTATTTCAAAATCCGCCGGATATGGAATGTTTGTTACTCTATATCTGTGGTCAAGCCCCGCGCTGGTTACGAGATTCGTATTCCCTTTTACCCAGCTTGTCTCATTATGATTTAGTCCAGCCTCATCGTTATGGATATATCCAACCATGCCATCAACGACCGGCGTTTGCCCTTCATGGTGTGTCACCGATCTATCTTCGACAATCACTTCGTCGGTCGTCATGTTGACAACGGCGTACACCGGTTCAGGACTATTCTGGAAGTGTGATGGATTCTCAAATGTGATTCGATAAGTATTCCCGTCCTTTATCTCCTCAGGATCAATGAGCAAAATATCAAGATGACCGGTTCCCGGACCGTCATGGAGGATTTGCCCGTCGAGTTGGGGGGGAACATATCCGGAAGCCGGACTTCCCGGTATAGCATAACCGGTATTTAAATCTACTTTCACATTTCCAGATATATCGACATCGATAATTGCGGTACATTCCGAAGGAGGTATGCCTTCCATCTCGCCAAGCACCGTTATTTCGACATGACCATAATCATATGAGACTACCGCATAATAGTATACTTGACCGTTTTGCACATCAGTATCAACATACGTGTGCCGAAGACCGGTATCGCTCCCGAGATAATATTTCAGACCTTGAATGTCAATAGGATGATATCCGGTAATTCCGTTCTTCAAGTCAAATTGGGCAACAGGTTTCCTATAAATTGGAGCACCGTGTGCATCCGTGATGACCATATTCTCGAGGAATTGAGGTTCGGTGCTTTTATAAATCTTATACCCCTGAAAGTCATATTCACGTAAAAACCGGTCGAATGATTTTTCTGCCCTATCATCCCAATAGAGAGTAACTTTCTTATCACCTGAAACGATCTTAATGGTCGGTTTCCATGGTGGTTCCGCAAAACGATATCCGGCATTGTATATTCCCCGAACCGTACGTGCTCTTCGAAAGAGGTCATCACGATCCATTCCGAATATGAGTGCCATTGAAAATCTTTCGGTATGCAAAGGAGGCATTGGGAACAACGTCCCCCCTCTGTTTCCAACCCTTCGGGAACCGGAGGAGAAAAACATTGCGAGGTTAACACCAATCAACTGCTCATGTTCCTTAGTCCAATCCGTAGGATATGATAGAACTTCCCAGTTTTGGTCATCATTAATAAGTTGATAATAATGCACAGGGAAGATATTAAATCCGGTCAAACCGATCTGATCCGATTCAAACGGATCCAGGATGCCGAAGTTGGGCTCACCCTGATCCGGGCGCCCGTTTCCCTGTGTCCCGTCCGGTGTTGGACCAATGTACCCCTCGTCGAATACATCCAGTCCATCGCTTCCGACATCATCCATTAACGGCTCACCCTCATCCCAGATTCCATTTCCGTTTAAATCTAAAAAACCTCTCCAATTTGCATTTTCGTCTTCAATCCACCAGTATTCTTGTTGTACCGCAGGGATATCATCATAATCATCATACCCATAAAAACGGAAAAATCTTTCCATATCATAATTTTGTTCCATATAGGAGATTATGTTTTCCCGCCCTTCAATCAGTGTCTCCGCTATATTAGTCCGTGATTCATCAATAACGCCATCCCAATCGTTATCCTGATTGTTAAGCAAGCCCGGACTTTCGGCGAAAACATAACCTGCCATGCCGACCGGAGACCACGGAACTCCTCCCTGCATTCCAACTCCATCCAGGTCCCAGGCATACGCAATGTCTATTTCTTTATCCCACGCTCCTAGATCGTCGTGTGAATCGTCCGTTCCGCCGATTCCCCAATCAACATATTGTGCATAGAGCACTTCATCATAGTGCACTTTTCCGACATTTGTTATTTCATAATGCCAGAAAATCACATCTTGAGCAAGAACATTTGTCCATTGAAAACCACGAACAGCAACCTGCATTCCCAATCCGCCCCGGTCAGGATCATCCGGATCGGGAGTAAATTTATATTTTTTATCCTGTGCATCGTCCATTCGAAAATATGTTTCAAGCTGAGCATTATGGATTCCACGACCGAAGTATCCATTCCATAAACCATCCCATTCGGATGCCCTGTCGGGCCAGGTTCTCGGCCAGGTATTTGGTTTTGTGCTCATTGCGGGTTCTGTTTGGTTCGGATTTGCATATCCCGGTAGCGGAGCCCATCCCCATGGAATACCGGTTATCGGATCTTTTTTAATGAACTCACGATAATTTGATTGCAACGGATAGATATCCTTGCCCTCTTGATTATAAGGATGATCTTGTGGAACCTTGGCTTGAACGATGATGGCAATTCCGTCGACATATTGTTGTCCGGTTCCTTTTGGCCATTCGCCGGACGGTGAGTCTGGCCAGTGGGCTATTTCGCCGTGATTCAAAAAGATAGTCCGTACAAGATTCCCATCCATGATACCCTTTTTGGTATACTCGATGCTTCCTTTATTCGGATCGATATACCGATCGGGGATCAAATGGTCTGGGATTTGTGCGCTCGCACTGTTCATTAATGCACAAGCTACTACAAAGAGAACACTATATACCGTGCATTTCAAAAAGTTTGAAAGAATTCCCCGTGCTCTCATCTTACCTCCTTAAAAACATCGTTATAACGAAAATTCTAAGCCAAGAATAATTTGCCGTGGTTTCGAATAAAAATCAGGTCGTGTATAAAATTCTTCCACCGTATTGATCCCGCGGGGTGGTGGGGTAAATTGCTGTTCGACACTGTAATTGGCTCTGCCGGTACTATTGAATATATGTATTTCATTCCTTCGGTCAAAGAGGTTGTATACCTTTGCAAAGATCGTAAAAGAAATTGTCCAAAGGGATATAGTTTGCTGGGCATACACATCAACGGTGAATTGCCACGGCCTAATTTCACTATTCATAGGTGCGATTCTCGATGCAAACATTGACGGCGTGTACGGCAGCCCGGAATAAATCGAACCGAGAATAGTAAGGTTAAAACCCCTTGGGTTGCCCATTGTTCCGGAAAAATCTATTGAATGGCTTCGATCCCAATCGAGGGGGACAAGGTACTTCTGACTTTCCCGCGGAGGATCGGTAATGTTATCGAGAAAAACTTCGTTCGGGTCCGAAGCATTTCCTTTCGCGATCTGAAAGGTGTAATCCAGTGTTGCCGAAAATCCGTGCGCGTGTCTCTTCCTGAACGAGACGATAATTCCACGTGCGGTGCCATAATCCCGGTTAACATACATGGAATATTTATTCCCGTTCGTTATATCGAACACCTCCGTTCCAATGAGATTTCTCATATCTTTATAGAACGCGGTAACGTAAAATCCAAGGTCATACGTTAGTTCCTGTTGAAGACCGATTTCATATTGTACCGTTCGCTGGGATTTCAACCCGGGATTACCAACCTGAAACGGGTCTGTTGCATTCAGGTTATATTCGGGGTTAAGATAGAGTAAATCAAACAGTGGTATCTGGAAAAAATGTCCGTAGGCAATATGCATCACTCCCCTATCAGAAATTGGAAACGCAAGTCCGAATCGCGGACTTATTTGATATTCCGGTTCTGTCGGTTCGGTTTTCTTTTCAAATCCCAGTCGAAGCTGTTCTGAGAGAACATTCCAGTTGGGATCAAAATAATCAAATCGTACCCCGATATTTGCAACGATATCTTCGTAATCTATTTTATCCTGAAAATAAGCTGATATTTCTCTGGGACGGATTGTAGCTCGTGCAAAGTGAGATCGTCCAAAATAGACGGGTTCGGGTTGAAAATTTGTATGTGAATCATTCCTTATGCCAAAATTATTTACCCATATACGGTGCTGTCTGATCTCGGCACCGGCTTTAATTTCATGATGACGGGTAACCTGACTTGTCACGTCCGCCTTGATTAAACTATATCGTGTTTCACGATTCGTATACTCATCCTCGGCTCCTCCGGTGAAGAACGCTGCACCACTCACTGTCTGCCGCAAATGGTAGGGAGGATAGCGAGGATCTCTCGGATCTTCGTACACATATGATTTTTGCCTGTTGCTGAACCATGCGCCTCTTAAAGTTGCATAAGTGCGAGGGCTAAATACATGTGTGTATGATGTGTTAATAAGATCTCCACGATCATAATGGGTATATATTCCATCCGGATTAAATCGGAACCTGTGATCATAATAATTGTAATCCCTGCGCTGATGCAAGTATTGTACGTCTATCCGATTCGATCCCAATATTCTGAAAGTCAACTTCCCCATTAGTGACATGCGGTCTTCAAAATTCATGGGAACGTAACTATTGTCACCGGATGATCCTATATACCAATGTGACGGATCGGCAGCTGAAAAATTCGATGAATCGGTCGGCAGAAAAACACGTTGACCGTAGAGGTATCCTTCATCGTAATATGCCCGACCGGTAAATAAAAATCTCGCATTGGGGACAAATTCAATAGGACCACTAATACTACCCTGGATATCATAAAAGTTCGTGGGATAAAGATTTTCCAAATTCATGAAGAGCTCGGTATTGCGGCTAAAATAATCTCCGATATTTGACGAGATGTTGACCTGATAAATATCGCTCGCTTCACGTGTAACTTGATTCACAACACCAGACATTGCATGACCGAACTCGGCATTAAACGTACCGCTAATTACTTCAAGTTCTTGAATTGCATTTGTTTCGAGCAGGAAGCCGGCATTCCCCGTATAGACATCGGTTACCGGTACACCATCGATCATATACAGTACTTCACCGTGCCGCCCACCACGGAAATGCCCATCAACAACTCCCGGTTGTCTGTTAATGACCGCTTGGATATTCTCAACGGGCAAGATACTGATCTCCTCTGCACTGACACGCGAGGAGGTTGCGGTTAAATCTCTTCGTACAAGCGGGCGTTCCGCAATAACAACAACTTCCTCACCAAGCTCGATTGCGGTATCCTTGAGTTCAAAATCTAAATATGTGGTTAAACCTCTCGAAACCTGAACGTCCATCATTCGTACAGAATGATACCCTATCATCGATACACGGATCGTATACATTCCGGGGGGGACGTTAAGAATATCAAAATAGCCGTCAAGATTCGTCGCAGCACCGAAATAGGTGCCTTCAAGAAGGACATTGGCTCCGATGAGAGGTTCGCCGGTCGCAGCGTCTTTAACCTCGCCAGCAATCTTTCCGGTAGTTTGAGACTGGAGTGAGAAAATTATAAAAAATAACTGGACCGTTAAAGGGATTATTATTCGACCCATTATACTCATCGACTAACTCTCAATATGTTAAGTACGATATAACCATTTATTTTATTATTAAGTGCAACCCGCTCCTGATTGGAACGGGTTACACTTTATGGCATTATATCACTCTCTCCATTACTTCAGGAGAAGCATCTTTTGCATCATTGTCGCTTTATCGGTTCGGAGTCTGTAGATATACATACCGCTCGATACCTTCCTCCCATACTCGTCTCTTGCATCCCATACAACTCTCCAACTTCCCGCTTGTTGATAGTCATCAACAAGCGTCTTTACGCGTTGACCAAGCAAGTTGTAGATTTCAAGGGTAACAGAAGTAGCTTCGGGAAGATGATATTCTATCGTGGTTATCGGGTTAAATGGATTTGGATAATTTGGGAATAATCTATAATCCGTCGGGATCGCGCCAGAGATCAGACCGTCACGATCATCGTTAACGGATACGATGAGTGCTTCGACTTCCCGAAATTCCACATTATCCCAATACACCGTTCCGGTGAATTGTGGCCAGATACGTAATCTGATCGATACAGCTCCTATGGCATCGCTCGGAACCGAATAAACCGCCACTATTTGTCTCCACTCATCCTCCGATTCCTTCCGCAGGTAAAACGCAGGATAATCGTACGACGACTCCATCTCCCATCCCAATCCCTTCATATCATCGAACATCATCGGATGCCAT
>PWJF01000320.1 GCA_003560935.1 Ignavibacteriales bacterium | reverse complement strand
TGTCTAATTGACGTCGCTGCAGTTCCTGATCCATCATTGCGGTTCGCCAGGTAACCGTTATGTTCTCGTCTTCCGCTGCATCGGTTATGCCCTGTATGTGTTTTGTCAATGTAATTATGTCGGTGCCGGCAAGGGAAACCGCAATGTGTACCGTTCTTTCTTCACGATCCCGATCACAGCCTGATGTGAGAAGCACGATTACGATAATCCACATATACTTCATTGTGCGTCTCCCTTTATTTCTGTTTGAGCCACCAGTTCAACTCCGCCGAGAGCCTGAATGTGCGATGCGACGCTATGCACAAGTCCGTTTAAATTATACCCGCCCTCGAGTAATGAAACAATTTTTCCATCGAATATGGTTGACGCGTCGGAAAGTATTCTGGTGAATAAAGCGAAGGATGCATCCGTCAGCAGCATATCGCCGAGCGGATCATCCCGGTGCGCATCGAATCCAGCGGAGATGAAAAGCAATCCGGGTTTAAATTTCTCAAGCGCAGGTACAATTTTATTCATAAATATATCCTCGTATTTCTTCTCGCCCGTTCCGGCAGCCAGTGGAAAATTAATTGTCGTTCCATCGGCATCTCCCGCACCGCGCTCGTTAGCACTACCCGTGCCGGGATAGTGCGGATATTGATGTAAGCTTATATATAAGACCGACGGATCGTTATAAAAAATAGCCTGCGTACCGTTGCCATGATGTACATCCCAGTCAACAATAGCCACACGCTCTATCTCATATGTACGCTGGGCGAATCGCGCCGCAATTGCTATATTATTAAACACACAGAAACCCATCGGACGATTGCGTTCACAATGGTGGCCTGGTGGGCGGATAGCACAGAAGGCGCGGTGGGTTTCACCTTTACAGACAGCGTCAGTTGCTTCAATAGCTGCGGCGACCGCCTTCCGTCCGACGCGGTACGTTTTGCCACTTACGTTCGTATCGCCGCCGTCAGAGAACGGAGTAATAATTGCCTGTGCCCGTTGAGCTTCTTCAGACTTTCGTTTGATGTATTCAACATGTTGTATGGGATGCACCTGACCGATGTACTCTGAAATTAATTCATCATTAATTCGGTTATTATCCGGTGCTCGGTGTTTTACCATATTCCACAATCCGGATTTTTTAAAATGATTCACGATTGCTGTTAACCGATTCGGTTGTTCCGGATGATGTGGTAATGTTATGTGTTCAAGATACACCGGATCGTAGTAAAGGAGTACATCTTCGGGAAAGATTTTACTTTTTGGTGACTCCACAATCTCCTCCGGTTAAATACAGCATTAAACGATTTCGTATTTAATAATTATCAGAATAAGTGCAATCAAAGTATTTATACCATGTGCGGTATAACATAACACACAATCGGTTCTTAAACGAACTCGTAATGTGTATGTTAAATAAATAGCGAGAATGACTGTAAAGATCGCAGTTGCGATCAGTAGATCTAATATAAAACCGCCATAATTACCAAGGATCGTAATAACAAGTAAACCGTAAAACAGGAGCCCCAGCACGAAGTTCGGGACGCCGAAAATCCGTGCTTCCGGTGTTTGTAAAATGCTCACACAACTCTGTTGCTCCATGCGGCAAAATACGGGAATCCACCACACATCGCTTCTCAAATAGCCGTAATAAACGCCGGTAAAATAAAGGGATATAAGAAAACCCGCAGTTGCGAGCAATATTAGCAGCGCCTGTTCCACGAGTGGGTCTCGTCGGTTATCGGAAAATTTCTATATAGTATACGCAACTAATTGCAAAGCATCAAGTTGCATCTAATGTGAGTCCTCTTTATATTGCCTGTATATCAGGAAACCGGCGAATGCAGTACATACGCTGGTATTTGTTCGAAACGTACGAAAAACTATCTGCATGAATTCATCATTACTATAACTGTCGGGGAAGTCGTACTTATGCGAACACAGGGGGCACACTGATGCCGGGCAAGAAGAATACAGACAACAAAGCTTCCAAACGGAACGGAGTACCCGAACGGCATCAGAGAAAAGGTGTATGTATGATGTGCGGGGCTCACACGAACGTATCTCATATCGAGGAATTCGATGATCAATTGTTATGTGAGGCCTGTCGTGAAGATACCACACTGTTATCAAAGTACCTGCAATCCGGTCAGAGTTCCGACTCCGGTATAGAAGATGATATATTTGATGATGACCCGTTCGTCTGATAAGCGGGGGATCGGTCTCACCGATTCGCTAAAAGACCTTGCCGATGGACGGAGTGTAAAGCGTGCTCGCCACAGCCTTATTGTCGACGGTCACGATTATACCGGGGAGTTTATCAGGGTCCTTCAGGAACTCGGTTATATTCCCGTAACGGTTGCAGATACACCTGTGGAACCCGGCGAACGTATTCCTGCATTCTATATTAAAGATTCCGTTGCATACTTCGGATGGATCTTTTATGAAAAATTCACCGGTCAAAAAACTCGGAAATTGTGGGGCTCGGTCATTCGCAATCAGAAAGGCGATTGGGCAATTCAAATCTCACCCAAAAAAAATATTACCGTGTATGCCGACATCAACCGGAAAACGGAAATGGATCTTGATCGACCGACTGATTGGTAATTCTCAACATATAGTAACGAACAAAAGGAGGTATTTATGGCTTGGATCAGAACTATCAATGAAGAGGAGGCACAAAATAAACTTAAAGTTTATTACGACGCCTTCCGTGCACCCTGGGGAGGCGTCGATAACATCGTTAAGGTACAGGGGCTTTCTCCGAAACTCTTAAAAGCACACATGGATTTTTACCGTACACTCATCTACAGCAGCTCGCCGCTTACCCGCATCCAACGTGAAATGATCGCAATCGTTGTTGCTCGAACAAATAATTGCCAGTATTGTTTATATCATCACAGCGATGCATTGTATCGCCTTACTAAAAACAAAGATTATGTTAAAAAATTCAAAGAGGATTTCCGGAGCGTTTATCTTGCGCCGTCTGAATTAAAGATGCTCGAATTTACGGAGCACTTAACACGTGAACCGCATTTTCATTTTCAAAAAGATGTTGAAGAATTACAAGCCGAGGGGGTTAATGATGAAACTATTCTTGCAATTGTTATGGTTACGGGATATTATAACATGGTTAACAGACTCGTCCAGGGAGTCGGTGTCGAACTTGAACACTATTGGACAGAAGACGGTTTTTCCGAGGAAGAACTTCCCATGGCTCACGATCCGAGCTATGCATAAGTGCATCCGGTCGCTCACCGTGAGTTTGTTGCTGATGGTATGGGGATGTGGTGAACATATTCCCGTGGAAAATGACGACCCAACAATCCCATCCAAACACGATTTTGGCGAAGAACAGTTTATTCCGGGTCCGTATTATTACGATAACGGAATTCAGACCTTCCTGCTCCAGAGCGACCGCGTAATTTCGGTATTGTTTGATAGCACTGCAGCGAACAGCCAGTTGCAGCAGGTTGCTGTGCAATTCGAACTGCTTCTCTTTCCCGGACTGGAAAGGCCTGCGGAGGTCGACTGGGATACAGAAAAGCGGCGAACCTCCATATGGGTGGTACCGGAAGAAGCCCTGATAAACGATTATTATACAATTTTTCCGCGTACCGAGGATGACGCCTCGTTTTTCGGATGGCACCCGTTAGTGAGGAAGTCGTTTCCATCATACGCCGATCAGGAACTCGTAAGCCGGTATCTCATCGATGATCGCTTCCTTGGTTTTACATCACCGGAAGTCTCACGTGAAGTGATTGAACAGTGGAACGGAATCAACGGTGTCGAGACCATTAACGAAAGAACCGTCGCGGATACTGTAGAATTCACAATGCGTATTACGGGTGACTCACAACGCCAGACCATCGAGATGGCAAACGATTATCACAGAAGCCAATACTTTCAGTTTGCATTACCCGATTTCATTGTAATGGAATTTAACGATTAACAACAATACGGAGACCACACTATGTATCGATTACTGTATCCGGTATTTATTCTTACAATCATAATTACGGGATGCGGGGTTGATCCGGTGCAGGAAGCTGAAAAAGTTATTACCGAAGAATTTCTCTTCGGTCATACACGGTATCTATCTCATGATTTACTTGAAGGACGCGGTCCCGGAACGCGCGGAGACGATCTTGCACGATATTACATTGCATCGCAATTTGAGGCGATGGGTGTACGGCCGGGGGGACCTGACGGATCATATTTTCAAAGTGTTCCACTTGTGGGCATGACCGTCGACCGCAATACTCATCTTACTGTTACACGCGGCAATCAGCGCCGTGTTTTCAGGTATCATGAAGATTTCATGCCGTTCAGCGGTGTACTCGAACCGACTGTTCCCGTAAGCGGCGATATGGTGTTTGTCGGTTACGGAATTCAGGCGCCGGAATTCGATTGGGACGACTATAAAAGTCAGGACATGTCGGGCAAGATACTTGTTATGTTGAACGACGATCCGGGTACCGCCGATACACCGGATTTCTTCGGCGGAAAAGCGCGAACCTATTACGGGCGGTGGACCTACAAGTATGAAATCGCAGCAGAACTCGGCGCCACCGGTGCGATCATCATTCATACTACACCCTCTGCCGGATATCCGTTTTCGGTTGTGCAAAGTTCATGGGGCGGTGAGAACTTCGAGTTGCGTGTCGATGACGATGTACCGCAGCTTCCGCTAAAAGCATGGACAAGCGAAGATGCGTCCCGTACAATCCTCGAAATGGCGGGATACACGCTTGAGGAATTAAAAGAACGTGCGCTCAGTCCTGATTTCGAACCCGTTTCTTTGAACATGCGGGCAAGCTCGACAATCAGGCAAAGACTGCAGGATGTCGATACGTATAATGTACTCGGGTTGATACCCGGCGGCGATCCTAATTACAACAATGAAGTAATTGTTTATACCGCACACTACGACCATTTCGGAATCGGTGAACCGGTAGACGGTGATTCGATTTACAACGGTGCGCTTGATAATGCCGTCGGAGTTGCGATGATGCTGTCGATTGCAAATGCGTTTCAGAATATGCCCATACCGCCGCACCGTTCGATCTTGTTTGCCGCCGTCGGTGCGGAAGAATTCGGGCTGCTCGGTTCCGAGTACTATGTTCGGAATCCCACCTTTCCACATCATAAAATCATTGCGTGCATTAATACCGATGGCGCAAACATTTACGCGCCGACACGCGATATTATCTTTCTCGGTGCAGAGCGTTCAACCATAGGACAAGTCGTTAAATCGATCGGAGAACGAAGACGTATGGTTATCGGGGGCGATCCGGCTCCGGAACAGGGATATTTTTACCGGTCGGATCATTTCAGTTTTGCGAAAGCGGGAATCCCCGCGGTTTCACTTCGGACCGGTACCGATTTCATAGGAAAACCCGAGAGTTGGGGGAAGGAACAGGTGGAAACCTACATCGCTAAACATTATCATCAACCGAGCGACATCATACGTGATGACTGGGATCTACGCGGTGCAGTGGATGAGGGACGATTTTGTTTTGAGCTCGGATGGACGCTTTCAATGCAGCGCGAGATACCGGAGTGGCATGAAGGAGACGAGTTCGAGGCAGTCCGCAGGGTGAGTTTTCAATGAAACATGCCGGATTAATGTCATTGGCAGCGAAGCGAAGGATCTCATTTTTCCCCGCGAGATTCTTTCCCGACAAATCGGGATTCAGAATGACAATTTTTCAATAACCCCGTTTTCTTATAACTAGCGGAGCATTACATTCGTTCATGAAAGCAATTCAATTTAAAGTTAACGTCCCGAAGTATCTTATTACAAAAACACTCAGTCCGCGGTTCAAAACTATTACTACCTCGCCTCTGTCGTGTATCTCATTGCGCGAAGTACCGATACCGACACCGATCGATGAAAATTGGGTTCGGGTCCGAACACTGAAATCCGGTATTTGCGGTACCGATATGTCGATTCTTAACGGAAAAACAAGCTTTTCGATGCAGCCCTATAGCTCAAAATCGTTTGTGCTCGGACACGAGATCGTGGGCGAGGTTGTTGAAAAATCAACATCGGTTAAGAATGTCCGCGAAGGCGACCGTGTCGTGATAGAATGGCCGCATACTTGTGTTACGCGCGGTGTTAAAAAACAATGTCCGAACTGCCGGCGCGGTCAATCGAATTTATGTATGAACCTTACAGACGGACATCTCTCACCCTCCGTGGGTATCGGATTCAGTTATGAAACGGGAGGCGGTTGGGGTGAATATTTCATTGCGCATAAATCGCAGATATATAAAGTACCGGATCAGTTCTCTCTTGAAGAAGCGGTGTTAGTCGAACCATTTGCTGTGGCGCTTCATGCGGTTTTGCGGCGTTATCCGCCGAACGGCGCAAAAGTTCTTGTGCTCGGCGCCGGTACGATCGGCCTGCTCACGATCGCGGCATTGAAGATGCTGCCCATCAGGTGTAAGATATATGCAACGGCCAAGTACGGTTTTCAGGAAGAGTTGGCAAAAGAGATGGGCGCGCATGTGGTGATCAATCCGGGAAAACAGGATCTTTACGATGTCATCGCAAAGGAATCCAGAGGGCGGCTGTTCAAACCTTCCGTGGGAAAGCGTGTGATTGAAGGAGGCGTTCAGCGGGTATATGATACCATAGCGACACCCGATACTATCGACGATGCACTCCGTTTGACGCAGCCGGGGGGGACAGTTGTGACCGTCGGTTCCGCTGCCGATGCGAAGGGAATCGATATCACACCCGTTTGGTTCCGTGAGGTCGACGTGATCGGTTCGTATGCTTTTTCGGTCGAGAACTTCAGAGGCAGACGGAAAAAGACATTCGATTTTGCGATCGAGTTGATGAAACGTAACAAGCGGATACCGCTGCATAAACTTATAACGCATCAATTCAAATTAAGTCAATGGAAGGAAGCGATTCGAACCGCGCAGTTACGCGGTAGCTCTAAAGCGGTAAAGGTTGTTTTTTCATTCGATTAAAACTACATTACGTCGGTTGAGATATTCTCTTTTACCGGAGCGAACCGTTGAACATCGTTCTCATTGCGATCCTTATCTATGTTCTTCTGCAACTGGTTCTCGGATATATTGTATCCCGGAGAATTCACACCGAGGATGACTATCTTCTCGCGGGCCGTAAGTTAGGCTACGGGCTGGCTACGTTTTCCATTTTTGCAACATGGTTCGGCGCCGAAGCGTGCATCGGTACATCGGGTGCGGCGTTTTCAGAGGGTTTGTACGGTGTGACTGCCGATCCGTTCGGGTATGGTCTCTGTCTAATCGTGATGGGACTGGTATTTGCCGTTCCGCTCTGGAAGCGAAAACTGACGACCGTTGCCGATATGCTGCGGCAGCGTTATTCATTCCGTGCCGAACGGGTTGCCGCTTTTGTTATCGCTCCCGCGTCGTTGTTCTGGGCGGCAGCGCAGATACGCGCCTTCGGGCAGGTGCTTTCCGCATCATCCGAGTTGACCGTTGTTGTTGCCATTACCATCGCTGCATGTGTTGTGATTGCGTATACCGTGATGGGGGGACTGCTCGCCGATGCGATCTCCGATATGATTCAGGGAACAATACTCATTATCGGTTTGCTGCTTCTATTACCAATTGTGTTCGGTGAATTCGGCGGTTTAGCTGCGGCATACGGATCGATATCTCCGGAGCGGCTCTCGTTCCTTCCTCCCGATACCGAAAGCACTACACGATCGGTCTTTCTTGTTATTGAATCGTGGGCGATACCGATATGCGGATCGGTGTTGGCGCAGGAAGTGATCGCGAAGGTCCTCGCCTCACGTTCGCATGTCGTGGCAAAACGATCAGCTATTTCCGCAGGTACGTTTTACCTCATTATCGGAGTGATACCGTTATCGATTGGACTGCTTGGCGTAAAGCTCGTTCCGAACATCGATCATCCGGAACACATACTTCCGGTCATAGCACAAACATATTTTTCGACGTTTTTCTACGTTATATTTGCGGGTGCGCTTGTATCGGCAATTCTTTCAACTGTCGATAGTGCACTGCTCGCCGCATCGGCGCTGGTTTCCAGAAACATTATCGGTTCGATATATCCAAACATGACGGACAAGCAGCGGTTGTATACGAGCAGAGTTGGTGTGTTTGTTATGGGGTGTCTCGCGTATGTCCTTGCCTTGCACGCCGAAGGAGTGTATCATCTTGTGCTCGATGCGTCGGCATTTGGAAGTGCGGGGTTTTTCGTGGTTGCGGTATTCGGATTGTTCACGAAGTTCGGCGGATCGAACAGTGCAATTGCGGCGTTGGTTACCGGTGCGGTCGTCTGGGTGACGGGGAATTATGTGTTCGATTTTGAGTTGAGTTATCTTGCATCATTGAGTGCTGCATTCGGGATGTATGTTATGACTGCTTTGATTGAGAAAAAGAATGATGCCTCTAACTCGTAAACCGTTTCTTCCTGTTCCTCAGATAATCCACGAAAACAAACTCCCCTAATTTGTTGAGCGATGAATAGTACGCACGACCGCGATTTGCCTTGGTCAGTTCTTCGACGAAGTTTATCAGGTACGGATCCCGTGCAATCATGAACGTGCTGATGGTAATCTTTTCTCTTCTGCATTGCACAGCTTCATCCAATGTTTTATTCACTATTTTCGGATCCAGACCGAACGGGTTTTTATACAAACGTCCCGACGATTCAAACATCGCGGAGGGTTTTCCGTCTGTGACCATAAAGATCTGTTTGTTCACATTACCGCATCGCCGGAGGAGCGATCGTGCCATCTGCAACCCCGCCCGGGTATTGGTGTGATACGGTCCGACGGAGAGGAAGGGAAGTTCGCTTAACGATACCAGCTTCGCTTCATCCCCGAATACAACAAGTGCGAGATAATCTTTCGGAAAGCGCTGCCGTATCAATTCGGATAGCGCCAGTGCAACCTGCTTGGCGGGTGTAATCCGATCCTCGCCGTACAACACCATGCTGTGACTTATATCGAGCATCAGCACGGTTGCGCATGACGACATATGCTCGGTTTCATAGACTTCGAGATCTTCTTCTTTAATAGAAAAATCGTCGATGCCGTCGCGTTTCATCGCATTGCGGAGTGTCGACGTCAGATCTATGTTGGTAGGTTGGTCGCCGAATTTATATTTCTTCGTTTCACTCAGACGTTCTATACCGCTGCCGGTATGCGGGGTTTCGTGCGATCCTTCGGGTCCTTTTTTCAAGGAGGAAAATATTTCGCGCAATGCATCGAGCCGCATCCGTTGGATCCCCTTATCGGTGAGCACATGCATGTCTTCGATCTCTTCGATGATACCGCGTTTCTTTAATTCTTCAATCAAATCTGCGAGGGTCATGTCCTCGTCGAAGATTCCGTGCTCTTCCGCGAGCTGCTTCAGCCATTCAAGTGCCTCATCTACGTCGCCGTCGGCTTTGACCAGCAAATAACTGAATAACGACATCAACTCTTCGAGCCGCTGCTCGTCGGTTTTTGAATCGGGACGCCATTTTGAATATTGAAAACGCATAGCCGCTGCCCCTTACCTGAGATCATCGCTGTCGTACGATCCTCTTCCGGAAAATATTGTGCCGACCAGATCTTTGTAGGATGTTTTATGACCGACTTCATCTTTTGCAAGCCGTGAATTCTGGTGCAATCCGTCGAGTACGAACTCCATCGCCGACGCGAGTTCATATTTATTGTTCCTATCCAGCTTCATATGTTTTATGACAAGTGCGCACAGTCCGTCGACTTTATGCAGCTCGTTGTGATACTCGTCAGTTGTCATATCATCTGCCACGTCTATACTATTGCCGGATTCAAACCAGTTGATAATTCTACCGTAGTGTTCGTCGCTTATTTCAGGATTTTGCTGACTACGCTGATGACGCTGCACCTGCTCGTAATACTCTGCCTGCTGGCGCGGACGTTTCGGTCGCTGCAGCGGGTCGGGGAAATATTTATTAAATACAGTCCGTACCGCCTTGCCGATGAGGGCTTTACTGACTTTAAATGGTCCTTCCTGCTCTCCTTCAAAAACCAGTTCGATTTTACCGGTGAGTCCCGGTACGACGTGCGGCAAGTCGCAAATGCGCGGGACGAGATAATCGTCGCCGCTGATAATAGCGCGGCGTTCCGTATTGCTGATGAGGTTTTCTATCGCGGCTATTGTCAGGCGTGCGCTGACGCCCGAAGATTGGTCGACATATTCGCTCTTCCGTGCTTCGAATGCAATCTGCTCTATTATCTCGCGGAAGTAATGCGGAATGACGATCGTTTTACCGTCGCGTTGTATCCATGCCTCCTGTTCGGTGATTGCTATCGCATCGTCGACCGATCGCGGATAGTGGGTCATGATCTGTGAATCGATGCGATCTTTCAAAGGTGTAATAATATTCCCGCGATTTGTGTAATCTTCCGGGTTAGCGGTGAAGACGATCATTACATCGAGAGGAATGCGTATATTAAACCCGCGAATCTGAATGTCTTTTTCCTCCATAATGTTGAATAAGCCGACCTGAATACGCGGCTGTAAATCGGGAAGCTCGTTGATGGCAAATATACCGCGATTGGTGCGGGGGATGATGCCGAAATGTATCGCACCTTCATGCGAGTAATGCAGGCGTTTGGACGCGGCTTTGATCGGATCGATGTCGCCTATCAAATCTGCGATGGTAACATCCGGTGTCGCTAATTTCTCGCCGTATCGTTGTTCACGGTGCAGCCATTCGATTTCAAGATCGTCGACTGCCTCGCGACTCATCTCGACACATTGACGGCAGACCGGGTGAAACGGATTGTCGTTGATCTCACAACCCTTCACTATCGGAATGTATTCATCGAGCAGCGACGGCAGCATTCGTATTAAACGGGTTTTTGCCTGTCCGCGCAATCCGAGCAAGATGATGTCGTGCCTGGCAAGCACGCTGTTAACAAGTGCCGGCACCACCGATTCTTCATACCCGATAATTCCCGGGAAAAGCCTTTCTTTGGTTTTTATTTTTCCGATCAGATTATTTCGTATCTCGTCTTTAACCTCTTGAACGGTATAACCCGACTCGCGCAATGCTCCGAGCGTGGTGATCGATGTATGCTTCACAAACCCTCCGGTGTATCTTTGATTTAGTTTCCAATGGAATCGTTATTTAGCCATAAGACGATAAATAATTTGAAAATGATACGAATATATCCTATAATAAAACCCATGAGTACATTTCTACCCAATAAAACACTCATCATCCGAATGAGTTCCATCGGTGATATAGTATTAACGACGCCGTTGATACGAACGTTCAAAAAAAAATTCCCCGACGGCAGGCTGGATTTTGTCATCAGGAAGGAATTCGCCGACCTGCTGCGGTATAACCCCTATATCGACACTCTCTATGAATTCAATGCGCA
>PWJF01000092.1 GCA_003560935.1 Ignavibacteriales bacterium | reverse complement strand
GAATACTCGCTCTCATCGAATTCAAGGTTGTCGGGTTCACGAGTCTTCTTCCGGTAATCGTTGATATACGAATTCTTCATAATACGGAATAACCACGCTCGGGCGTTGGTGCCTTTTTCGTACTTGTCAAAGAACCGGTACGCCTTCAGATAGGTATCCTGTATAAGGTCATTTGCCGCATTGTGTTCGTTCGTCAGCCAAAGCGCATAATTATACAACGAATCCATATGGGGAAGCATCTCTTCCACAAACGATCTCTGCTGTGAGGTTGCCGGAAGCAATATTGAATCACCCTTTCTGACTAATTTATCCTTCATCTGCAAATGATTTATAATTTCCCCCGTAATATAAAAGTGGTTGTTGATCAGTATCTGAATCTCCGAGATCGACAACCTCTCCTAAGAAAATCAAGTGGTCGCCGCCGTCGACAACTTCTTTTACCGTACATGTGACATATCCCAATACATCACGCAATACCGGTGTCCCTTCGTCCGATATTGTATACTCAAGATTGTTAAATCGGTCGCGTTCATTACCGCTCCCGGCAAACCGCCGGGCTATATTTTCCTGTTCCGCAGTGAGAATATTAACCGTAAACCGTCCCGTTCTGCTCAACATATCGGTTGTCGTCGATTCTTTATCGAGACAGATAAGCACGAGCAACGGGTCAAGTGAAACGGATGTAAAAGAATTGACAGTCATGCCATGAGGAGCGCCGGCTTCCTGAACGGTAACGACGGTTACACCGGTTGTGAATTTCCCCATCACATCGCGAAACATTCTTGTATCGATTATTTTTTCCTGATATTCCATATTAGCGAGTTAATGAGGTACTAAAATAGAAAATGATACTCTAAAATGCTAAATCTAACTATGATTTCATACTATATGTATGTAAAGCAAACCATGTGCCTATTTATTTAATATATTGTTTTTATTGAATATAGGAATATACAGCTATTATACCATGTTTCATTTTTGAACAATAAAACTAATGAAAACCTATATATCGCTCAAAACGCTCGCTTCCTACCGTTGCATTTTTGAACTATATGTTCATTTATGAAACACTAAATCGGAATATTATAGTCCTGGGGGCGGATTAATATTGAGATCTTTCATTTTTCGCCAGAGTGTCGTCCTGCTCATTCCAAGCCTTTGCGCCGCTTTCTGGTATTTCCAATTTTCTTCACATAATATTCTCTCAATAATTACCCGCACCATCATATCAATCGGTTTATCCGACCGGACAATTCGGTCTATCATATCAATGTCATTGGACGGTGCATCGTCTTCCAGCAGTTCGGTCGGTAAATGGGCAGACTCGATAACACTACCATTACATCGGATATAGGCATATTCTACAATATTTTCTAACTCTCGAACATTACCCGGAAAATTATATTTCATGAGTATGTCCAGCGCTTGCGGCGATATTTTCTCGATGTATTTATCTTTCGTTTCTCTGTTGAATTTTGTTATGAAGTGATTTACTAAAAGGGGTATATCGACTCTACGATCACGGAGTGGGGGCACATACATCGGAACAACATTTAAACGGTAGTATAGATCCTCGCGAAACTCTTTTCCTGCAATGGCTTTTTTCAGTTCTTTGTTGGTCGCAGTAATTATACGTACATTCACCGTACGCGACTTGTTCTCACCGACGCGCTGGAATTCACCGTCCTGCAAAACCCGCAACAACTTCACCTGCAGAAGCGGACTCATTTCACCAATCTCATCCAGAAACAACGTCCCCTCATCTGCCAATTCAAATTTACCTGCCTTATCCTGGTATGCACCCGTGAATGCTCCCTTTGAATGTCCGAACAATTCGCTTTCAAGCAATCCTTCGGGAAAAGCACTCGAGTTCACTTTTACAAACTCTTTTTCTTTACGCGGACTGTATTCATGAATGGCGGCGGCTATCAACTCCTTACCGGTCCCGGATTCACCCTGTATCAGCACGCTGGCATCCGTGGGGGCGACTTCTTCTATTAGCCGGTATATATCCTGCATTTTATGCGACTTACCAATTATGTTGGCAAACGTATAACGTCCGTATATCTGTTCTTCAAGCTGTTTGATCTCGGTAATATCCCTGAACAATTCCGCACCGGCGATGATTGTACCGCTTTCGTCACGTAAAGTAACGATACTCGTTTGTGCCTGAAACCGGAGGTTATCTTTACTGGTATAAACCATTTCTACGTCGCGTACTTCAGTGCCGGTCTTTAGAGTACGGGTAAGCGGACAATTATTTTCACAATCCGATGTTTGCGCAACAAGACTGCACCGGTTACCATATACATCACCGGTCTCATATCCAAGCAATTGTTTCGCCCGCTCATTGATAAAACGTACGCGCCTCTCCATATCGATTATCATTATCCCGGTATCCGTGGCATCGAGAAGCGATTCGAGATTTGCCATATGCTGAAGCCAGTTTTGTACTTGCAGATTTTGCATATTTTATAAATCCTGTTTCATTTCTGAAACATCAATATTGCGTTATCTGGTTCCGGGGATTAATTCGCTTCGATTATTGATTAAAAACAATTAAAAAAGACCTTTTATCGACCCGCCGTCAACGGATAACGTGGTACCGGAAATATACCCTGCTTTTTCCGAAACAAGGAATGCAACAGCAGATGCGAGTTCTTCCGGAGTGCCCATTCTCTGAAGAGGTACCTGATCCGTTATTTTCCTCATTTGGTCTGATATCGTTGTACCTTCCCGGGAGGCGCGTGATTCAAGGATTTCTTCCTGCCGCTTGGTTAGAATAATTCCGGGAGCGACTGCATTGAATAATATATTCTTCAAT
>PWJF01000361.1 GCA_003560935.1 Ignavibacteriales bacterium | reverse complement strand
GGGCTTGGTTGAGGTCGTTTATCTCGTCTATTCGGGAAGTAGCCGGATCGGAGTTGCGTCTCAGTGCGTTGGATAATTTCGCCGTGAATTTTTTATGAACATGTGCAAGCATTTTCCATGATATAGCGGATTGTTTCCGGCTGATTTGCATTATAACGCAATCGATTCCGTCAAGCGAAGTTCCGGACATGATGCCGGCAACGATTCTGGTTTTCTTTTTCAACATGTGATATTTTTGTTTATTTTGGCTGTTGAATTATTTATATATACTGTGTACTATTAACTCATCAATATACAATCAACAAAAATAAATGGTAAATCCCCCATGCTTCTCGGTGCGCACATGTCGATCAGCGGCGGCATTTATACTGCATTTGAACGCGGCAGGCATGTCGGTTGTACAACGATGCAAATCTTCTCAAAGAACAATAATCAGTGGCAAGGAAAACCGCTGACCGAACAGGATATTACAAACTACAAAAAGGAGGCAAAGAAAACAAATATACAACCCGTTGTCGTCCATTCTTCGTATCTTATCAATCTGTGTGCGAAAGATAGAACGACGTTGAAAAAATCACGCGATGCATTTTTCGATGAACTCGACCGGTGCCGGCGTTTGGGTATTCCGTACTTTGTGTTTCATCCGGGATCGCATGTCGGGCAGGGAGAAGAGACGGGTTTGAAGATCATTGCAGATTCGCTTAACATGGTGCATGAGAAGACAAAGGGTTACCGGGTGAAATCGGTTATCGAGGTAACCGCGGGTCAGGGTTCTAACCTCGGCTATCGGTTCGAACAGGTCCGCTCTATAATAAATATGGTCGAGAACAAGCGCAGGATGGGAGTCTGTATCGATACCTGCCATCTCTTTGCAGCCGGGTATGATATTTCAAACAAAAAAGGTTACGAACAAACGTTACGGGAATTCGACGATATAATCGGTTTAAAACGGTTGATGGTCATTCATCTGAACGATTCGAAAGGTTCGCTCGGCTCACGGCTTGACCGGCATGAACATATCGGTAAGGGACAGATCGGTGATGCGGGTTTCTCGCTCATTATGAATGATAATCGATTCCGGAATATCCCCAAGATCCTCGAAACGCCGAAAGGAGGGGATATGAAAGAGGATGTGATGAATTTATGGAGATTGCGGGGGTATATCAAGATATAATACCGTAAACTAACAGGAAATTTAATTTGTTACATAATTACAGGTAGCTTAAATTAAAAATTAGTATCTTACATGATACATATGAAACTGACCTGGATACTATAGAGCCGATATGAGCGATACACAAACATTACAGGATATCCTCACCCAAAATACAAAAGAGGGTGAATTATACGAAAAGCTTGACAGGGATCGTGTGCTGTGTTATGCATGCGGTCACAGGTGCGTTATACCCGAAGGAAGACAGGGTGTATGCAAGATACGTTACAACACCGGCGGCAGGCTGATGGTGCCGTCGGGTTATGTAGGGTCACTGCAAGTCGATCCGATCGAGAAGAAACCGTTCTTTCATGCATTTCCAGGTACCGTTGCACTTAGCTTCGGAATGCTCGGCTGTGATTATCATTGTTCATACTGTCAGAACTGGATTACCTCGCAGGCTTTGCGCGATCCGAATGCCGTCGCGCCGCCGGAGTTTGTCAGTGCGGAACGACTTGTTCAAATAGCGAAAGAACGTGGCGCGCCGGTTATTACGAGCACCTACAACGAACCGCTTATCACCAGCGAATGGGCCGTTGAGATAATGCGCATTGCTCAACAACATGGATTGATCGGGTCGTATGTTTCCAACGGGAACGGAACACCGGAAGTTTTAGATTACATCCGTCCGTATGTCGATTTGTATAAGATCGATCTCAAGGGATTTAACGATAAGAATTACCGGAAGCTCGGCGGTAAACTGCAGCATGTGCTCGATACTATCAAGATGACATACGAGAGATCATTCTGGGTGGAAGTCGTTACGCTTGTTGTGCCGGGCTTTAACGACAGCGAAGATGAGCTGCGCGATTGCGCGAAGTATATTGCATCTATCTCAAAAGATATACCATGGCATGTGACGGCGTTCCATTCCGATTATAAAATGATGGATCGTAATGATACGCCGATCCGGCGAATAATTCGCGGTACGGAGATCGGTTATGAAGAAGGACTTCGGTATGTTTATGCGGGCAATGCTCCCGGCATGGTCAATAAGTATGAACACACAATTTGTCCGGAATGCAACACTGCAGTTATAGAACGTACCGGTTTTCGAGTTATCACAAACCGTCTCGTCGACGGACACTGCCCGACATGCAAACACGAGATCGCCGGCATCTGGTCCAAAAGCGAAATTCAAAAATACAGATCAACATTAAAAAAGAACTAACACATCAACGGAGGGTACGATGAAGCGGCAAGCGTTAGCGGTGTCTATACTACTGTTCTTCGGTGTATTTCTTCTCCCCCTTACGGCGCAGGAGACTGAACAAGAAGAGGCATACCGGCAGTATGTGTTCAGCGAAAGCGAAACGGCATTCCGGCAGCAGCCATCGAGCCGTACACGGTTCGTGCCGGGAGTCAGCTCATTCGGCAGCGGCGGTATTGCGTATTATACGATGGCCTCGCTCAGTCCGTTGAGTTGGCAGTTCGGTACCGGTTTATTTTCATTCAGTGATGTACCCGATCGTAGTTACCGCGGTACGCTCGTGAACGAGACTGCTCTTGCGCTTCCGCTCTATGCGGGTGTCCGCTACGATCTCTACCGGTCGGGTCAGGAGTCGATACATTATGCGATTTTCAGCAGCTTCATCGGCGGGCCGGTTATCGGTATGGGTATTCCCGGCCGTTCGGGTTTTACAAACAGTTTTCAGGCGGCGCAGTTACGTTGGGG
>PWJF01000172.1 GCA_003560935.1 Ignavibacteriales bacterium | reverse complement strand
TATGGCAACGGTTGACCTAGAGAATGACAGTTACTTTTCACTGAAAGCAGAAACCGGCTGGGAATTCCCCGAAACACCGGCACCCGGAACATTTCAGGCATTAGTCGACGAGCATCCCGATCTAGCGCAAGTTGCTACAATCGGTTGTGAGTCGTGCCACGGAGCCGGTAGTCTACACGCAGGCAGTTTTCGTAACAGGAATTTAATGAAAGCGGAATTCACATCGGAATCATGTCAATCCTGTCACGATGCGACCCGTCCTACCGCACAATTCCATTCATTCAGAAGAAGCGGACACGCGAACGCAGTATGGTCGGGTTCATTCCAGAACAGAGAATGGACAAACGATCTGCAATACTGTGCACGCTGCCATGACGGCAAAGCATATGTGTATTTCGTGAAAGCCGACGATCCGGCATCGGGATACGGAGCGTTCGATACAAGCCCGGAAGTCTTTAACGTCAACACACACGTTCCTATAACCTGTGAAACCTGTCACGAACCGCACCAGGGCGGTATGCGCAAAGCACCGGCATCCTCCGATACTCTCGCCGGTGGTTTCAATTACGCTGATGTCAGTCTTGGCGCAGGTGCTACCTGCGGTGACTGCCATAAGTATCGCAGTGACGGTCCAGAGATGGTAGCAAATGTACCAATTACAAATGTTCGCTGGGGTCCCCACTATGGCGGCGCTATGGATGTTATGCTTGGACAGGGCGCTTATGAGTACGATACTTTCACACCGAGAAGTATGGCACATAAAAGTCAGGAAAATTCGTGTGCAGGCTGTCACATGGCAACATCTACAACACAACAAAATATATTGGGAAGCCACTCATTCAACATGTCGAATGAAGAGGGAGATCTTATTGAAGCTTGCCAGACCTGTCACCCAGGCATTTCCTCGTTTGCCGATATCCCGGGTGCAGACTACAATATGACCGGTCAGGTCCAGCCGTTCCAGGAGGAAGTGCTAAGCCTGCTTATCCAGCTTGCCGAAGCGTTACCGCCGGTTGGACAAGCGACAATCAACTGGCAGGATATCGATAATGACGACTTTGATATGAAGGGTGCATACTGGAATTACCGCTATGTATACTATGACCGCAGTCTCGGTATTCATAACCCGAAATACGTAGTTGCATTGCTCCAGCGCTCCATCACTACGCTGACCGGTGTTGAGTTTGAACAAACCCCGGATGTCCCGATGGAGTATGCACTTACACAAAACTACCCGAATCCGTTCAACCCGACGACGCAGATTCAGTTCTCAATTCCCGAGCGTGCCGACGTAACGCTTACAATTTATGACATAACCGGCCGCGAGGTAACGCAGTTGGTCAATGAATCGTTGGGTACGGGAACATATACTGCAACCTGGGACGGACGGAATGCGAACGGACAACTTGTCAGCAGCGGTGTGTACCTCTATCGTATTCAGGCAGGCTACTTCGTTCAGACGAAACGAATGGTGTTCGTCAAGTAAATCCTGTTTTTTTATCAAAATTTAAGAAAACCCGTATTGTAGAAATTTTCAACAATATGGGTTTTCTTATATGGGGGTTTTTATCAATTTTGGAAAGTCTATATCCTAATTTTCCTATTCATAATAGAATTATGTTTATTGAGAATAATTATCCCGATTTTTAGCACAATTTTATATAATCCCACCTAAAAATAATGGCACCATAATTGCTGATTTTTTCACACATAAGGTGTTGCATTTTTTAACATCTCAATATAAAAATAAAAAGGTGATATATGAAACAGAAATTTACAAAAGTTATCATCTTTTCCCTCGTTTTGACTCTTTTTATCGGTGGCACGTCAATGGCACAGGATCCATATATCAAGATCGTGCCGATGTCGCCGCTTTTAAAGGGTGAATTAGAACTCGGACCCGAATTTTTTGTATCGGCCGGGTTGCAGAACGTCGGTAAAGGTGAACATATTTACCTACAAGCCGTTGACAGGGCGGGGAAGGAAATTACCGCGTACACATGGGAAATAACCGCCAAACCTGCAGAATCAGCTGCAGAAATAGTCAATGCCACCGGAGATATTTACTATATGGTTGCTGATGTCGTTGGACAATACACCGTGAAATTATCCATCACGACCGAGGATGGTACCAAGGAACCCGACCGTATAGTCTCTGCAAATATGTACTTGGGAGCTGGCGGAGTTGGTGGTTTAGCAGGAGATTTCCCCAAATGTGGTTCCTGCCATTCCAATGTGAGTGATGTCTGGGTGACAACCCCTCATGCCACCATATTCCAACGGGGTATTGACGGTGAAGTTCCCGGCTTCTCTGCAGGTAGAGAACGAACCTCAACAACTGGGTTAGCAGACGTAGACTTAGAAAGCGGAAGTTATTTCAGTTTAAAAGCTTCTGAAGGATATGAATTTCCTTCAGTATTAGAACCGGGTAATTTTGATTCGTTGGTCGCAAATCACCCGGCCCTTGCTCAGGTAGCTACGGTTGGTTGTGAAAGCTGTCATGGCGCGGGAAGTCTCCATCGAGCCAGTCCTGGTGATAAAAATCTATTAAAGGTTTCCTATACTTCAGAATCCTGTGCTTCATGTCACGATGCTGCACGCCCTTCGGCGCAATTCCATTCTTTCAGAAGAAGCGGACATATCGATGCAGTGTGGTCTAACAGCTTTATGAACCGTGACGGTTCGAACAGCTTAGACGATTGTGTCCGATGTCATGATGGTCGGGCTTATGTAAACTTCACAAAGGGTGAAGGTACAAACACGTCATCCGATGTTTACGGGCCTTTGACACATGTTACCGTTACCTGTGAAGCCTGTCACGATCCACACCAGGGCGGATTACGGAAAGCACCTGCGGCTGCCTATACGCTTGCAGGCGGTTTCGCATATGATCCCTC
>PWJF01000498.1 GCA_003560935.1 Ignavibacteriales bacterium | reverse complement strand
TTCATCGATGAGTTCGGAAATTAATGCTCGTTGCAAGAGGGTAATATGTTTAAATATATGATACTTCGATTAATTCTTTCATGTGTGTTGCTGTGCTCCATATCAATTGGAGAAGCAGTTGCGCAGCAGGAGCGGGGAGAAATTCGTGGAAAGGTTACGGATAAGGCGAGCGGTGATCCGCTCCCGGCAGTCAACGTTGCAATCCCCGGAACCTATTACGGCGCTGCAACCGACTTCGACGGAAACTTTGTGATATCCGGCATCCGTCCCGGTACCTATACCGTTGAGATTTCGATGATCGGATTCCAGCGTCAGCAACATACCGGCATCCGTGTTGAACCTGGGGAGACTGTTGTTTTGAATGTGCAACTTGAAGAGACCGTGTTGACGCTCGATCAGGAGGTCGTGGTTATCGGGGAACGTCCGCTTGTCGATATAGAAGAGACGGCAAGCCGTCGCATTATATCGCAGCGCGAAATCGAAGTCGCAGTTGTAGAAAATGTACGGGATATTGTCGTTCAACAAGCCGGCGTAGTTCAGCAGGACGATGGTATCCATATTCGGGGCGGACGTTCGTATGAAACCGCATTTCTACTCGACGGCGTCTCGGTGCAGGACCCGGTCGCCGGTACGGGTTTCGGACTTGAATTGAGCTCCGCGGCAATCGAGGAAGTAGAAATGATAACCGGCGGTTACAATGCCGAATACGGACAGGCGATGTCGGGTATCATTAACGTCCGGACACGCGACGGCGGTGACGACTACCGGACATATCTGTCATACAAATCGGATAAGATCGGGTTTTCCGAAGGACATCCGAATTATCTGAATACGGATATTGTTGAGTTCACGCTCAGCGGACCTGAAGTTATAACACAAAAACTAATGCCTGCGCTCGGCATCGACTTCCCGTGGAGACTTACTTTCTTTACTAATTTTTATATGGGTATTACCGACGGGCTTGAGTTCGGACGGACGGGATTCCGCGCCGATCAGTTATATTCATCAACATTTCACGGAACCCGCTTTGCCCCGCGGCAAAACAATACATGGTCATGGCTCGGGAAAGCAAACCTGCACTTCAGCTCTACCAAAAGACTTGAGTATACGTATACACAATCGGTAAATATCAATCAAAATTCACAAAGTATACAGACACGACTTGAACACGTCGAACCAAGCCCCGGTTATCAATACAGGTACCAGTATGTGCTCGATAACGCAAATACGTTTACGCATAACAATCAGGGGAACATATTGAAGTGGACACACACCCTGAGTCCGAGAACATTTTATGAAATCCGTTTGAGTAATTTCTATACAAACCTGCGCGCGGATGCAAACGGCATTTACTGGAACGAATATGAAGAACCGCAGGATATAGTAAGATTACCGCTTGAATATTACAATACCGACGGCGATACGATCGGTGTTATACCGGGAGACGGATTTTACAATATAGGTCATCCGTTCACCTGGCGCGATCATTATGTCGATGAGTTTACACTCAAGTTCGATCTTACAAGACACACTTCGGAGCGGAGAAAATTTAAAGGCGGTGCAGAGTTTACCTTCCAGGAGATGCAGGTAGTCGACATATACCAGCCGTGGGTGCCTCCGATGGGATTAAACAACGATGTGTACCGTGTTAATCCTGCATTCGGTGCATTTTATGTGCAGGAAACGATCACATTTAGCGGTATGATTCTCAATGCAGGTCTGCGTCTGGATTACTGGTTCCCCGGCAAGTTTGTGGATGATGCCGTTCAGGATCCCGAGGTTATTACCATTCCCGATGCAATACGTGAACGATATATGGATGAAACCTATAGCTTTTTCGGAAGACGTTGGAAAGGACGTCTGAGTCCGCGCATCGGAATCTCGCATCCGGTAACCGACAACCAAAACCTGTTTTTCTCGTACGGACATTTTTCCAAGCGTCCGCGTCCGCAGTTTGTCTATGCAAAGCTGACTCCTGCCGCGGCACGTTCGACGTTTCAGAGGTTCGGTAATCCGGCCTTAAATCCCGAAACCACGGTTGCCTATGAGATCGGGTTGCGATCGCAGCTTACCCAGGACGACGTACTGACTGTAACGGCATATTATCGTGATATCTTCGATTACGTAAGCACACGATCGGCGCGTATCGAAAGTGCTCGATTCCTTGGCGGTAACTTCATCACGTATGTGAACCAGGATTATGCACGAAGTAGAGGTGTCGAGGTGGAATACCGCAAACGGATCGGTCGTTGGTTTACCGGTAATGCTTCGTTTGCATATCAAGTCGCAACGGGTAAGAGCTCATCGGCGGATGAAGGTGTGCTGGTTATACGTGGAGATCTCGAAGAACAGATCGCCGAAAATTACCTGATATGGGACAGACCGTTTCAGGCGTCGATGAATACGAATTTCTTTATCCCACGAGGAAAAGGACTTTTTGGTATATCGTGGTTGGATGATATTTCCCTGCATGTCCGTATGTTTTATCAATCGGGCCGCAGGTATACCCCCATGTTTAAGGTCGGTGAAACTGCGGACGGAAGGCCGATATTTGAATCCGACAGAACAAACCTGTTTGGTGAAGTCGGCGATCCCTGGTTCTGGGTCGATTTGAATTTTGAAAAGCAGTTCCGTGCAATGGGTACACGCTGGACGATGTTCGTGGAGGTACAGAATCTGTTTGATAATAAGAACTCCGCGATCATTAACCCGGTGACCGGTCAGGCATATGAATTCGGCGATCCGACACCGAACAGCTGGAACGATCCGTTATTCCCCGATCTCCAGGCGCCGTTGAGTCCGTATCCGTTTAACCCGGCACGGCATCTTGCGCAGCGTAATATAAAAATAGGATTGGCATTTAGAATTTAATGTTTAGTACCACCAAGTCTCCAGGTCTCA
>PWJF01000353.1 GCA_003560935.1 Ignavibacteriales bacterium | reverse complement strand
TTTCTCGGAAATTATTTTTTCCTGTTCGATAAATTTGTATATTTTCTTCCGGGCATCGTCGGGATCGATCTCGGTGGTGAGCAGTTTTTTCTTGCGTAGCTCCGAAATGATTGCATTGGTGTTCTGTTTTGAATCGTTGAATCGCTCTTTCAGGATTTTCTCGGCATCGGCGAGCCTGAAGGATTCCGTTGAAAATTTATCATATAGAAGCTGATAACGCTTATCGAGCCAGGATTGGAGCATAAGTGTTTTCCATATATCTTATTACATAAGTTAATTACCATTATCTTAGGTAAGGATACGGAAAATTTGAAGCGGAGTCAATAGGAGTGGAAAAAATTTTTGAATTATCAGACCTGACAGGTTTTCAAAACCTGTCAGGTCTTAACTACAACTACACTATCAAAATCCTACCCCTCACCCAATCCCATACATCTCCTTTGCAAACGGCAGTAAGCCTGCTTTTTCAAGATTCATAAGCGGTGCGAGGAACGTCACCTGAATTACTCCCGGATGACGGCCGATCTCGATCGCCCCGGTAATGGTTGCCCGGTTTCTCACTTCGGCGACGGTCATATCAAGCAGGTTCGCCGCGCGCTTCAATCCCACTTCGGTAGCGGTATTAAGATCCGGACCGGAACCGATGACAGAAATCGGAGCGGTCTCTTCGATATCGTTTAAATTCCATTCACTGGCGATTTGACGGATGCTCGTTTTTTCTTCATCCGTAAACGGTTTTGCAAGCGGCGGTAAGTCTTCAACAAGCGGGAATAATACAGGGCCTTCCATTGTCCGGTCTTTCAGAATATCAACCTGTAAGGTTACCGTTCCGGAAACATCCATCGTATGTCCTGCGATCTCGCCATCCCCCTGAAGTGCGTGCATGTCACCCATATAGATACCCGCGCCGGGAACTTTCACCGGAACGACAAGTATCGCCCCTGCACGAACCGCATCAATATCGAGGTGGCCGTCGGTTCTTTGTTCAAGCTGTTCCGCTGTGAGTGCATATTCATGGCCTGCATTAATGAGAAACGATCCGAAATCCCCTGCATTATGGGAATCCGGCATAACAACTGCAGGGGTGCTTCCCAACTGTCCGAGAAACGGACGCATACGAACCATTGCGCCGACCAGGTCGGACGGTGCATAGGTGAGAATGGAATGCTGTACCGAATTATCGGGAAGAGCGGCATAGTGATCTGCCTTCCGGGCAATGGTCTCGGCAACTTCTTTATTCACGGTAAGACCGACGCGACGCGTTCCGTCAAATATAACGGTATACCCGTGAACAAATTGAAACGGTGTGACCGGTGTACCGCAATCCGCACAACGAACAGCACTCTGACCGATCCCTTCGACTTTTGTTTCGGGAGAGAGGGTGCCGCACTTGGGACATTTTTTTATTACATACGGATCGCCCTCAAAGTGACCTTCCACCCACCGATCGTGACCCGAAGCAGTACTCAGCGATGTAACCGTAATATCCTGAATACGAATAGCGACCGAATCACCGGGTTTCGCATCTTCAACATACACGGGCCGGGTAACTTCATGCCCGCCGCGCAGACGCGGAGTGATCATCGGACCCCAACAGCCCGGCGTGGTGCTTGCGATAATATGTCCCCCGTTTTGTACCGGACCTAACATCTCCCCTCCGGGATCCAAAAGACCGTTGGTAAAGGTATCCACAACTACATTTCTTCGTGCCTTTGTTTCCCTGGTAGTCGGTTTTACAGTGCTTTCGGTACTCATAATGTCCTCCATTATAGTTTATTTTTAAAAACCTATGAGTTACTATGATGCATATTCCAATGTATCTTATCCGCCGGCGACGGCATTCAAAACAACGATTTCTCCCTCGGGGATTGGGTCGGTTTCATCCAATGCGGAACCGTTTGCGAAAATAAGTGCAGATTTCAACAAAGGTGCTGCTTCGGGGTACCGTGCGGATAATTCACTACGAAGCTGGGATGCTGTCATACCGGCTTTAGTCGGTAGAGTGAAGTACGCGTTATCGGTTTTTTCGGCAATAGCGGAACCAAACCGTATGCGCACCTGCGAAGCGGACATAATGCCCTCCGGGTTTAGATTACAGTGAAGAGGTAAAAATTCCGTAAAGGTGTAATGTGAAACAGCCCGGCGAATCATTTTGTTCCACGCTGCAAATTAAGGAATATTTGACAACCCAAATGCTGTCTAGCCGCGACAAAAATAATATGTACTTTTACCATATTTGCTTTTCTCATCCGATAGGTTTACATTTTATTTATGAATACTTCAACAACATACAAGTATATTGTCAAAAGATCGGATACCAAAGAACCTATAATCGAAGGCACACGTATATCGGTTCGTGATATAGCGACAAACTGGAAGCTCGGACATTCTCCGGAAGAGATACCAACCATATATCCGCACCTCACGCTTGCACAAGTATTTGAAGCGCTTGCATATTACCAGGACAATAAAGAAGAGATAGAAGCATTCATAGAAAAAAACAAAGTACCGGAAGAACTAAGCGATTCGCTATGACTCATTCATCTATAGAAAATCAACTTTTTTATATATAAACAAAATTCCTTTATTAAATCATTTTGCCACAACCCCGATGGCTATCGGGGTTTGCATTACCACCCACCCGCCATCTCCTCCAGAACCTTCACCACAGCCGAATAATCCTCCTCGCCGTACCCCTTATTCTTTGCGGCAAGAAATAATTCATGTACTACTCCGACAACGGGCATTGAAACACCCAACTTGTGCGCGGCTTGTTGGATCAACGTGAGATCCTTCTCCATATGCTGCACCATGAACCGCGGCGTGAAGTTCCGTTCGAGCAGTGACCTTCCTTTTGTCCGGTACATCGGTGCACCGAGAGCGGATTCATTTAATATTTCAAGT
>PWJF01000240.1 GCA_003560935.1 Ignavibacteriales bacterium | reverse complement strand
GTCAGCTCACTTTCCAAAAGTGAAGCATTGCGTTGAGATTCTTGAAAAATATGGAGAAGGACTAAGCCGTACCCATAGCCGTAAGATGCACCAATGAAGGGAGCGAGAAACATGTTCCTGCCCCCAAGCATCTGTCATGAATGTATGTTAATCCTGTTTATTCATCATCATCCAGCAAAAGCATGAGTACACCGGGCAGGCCTGTCCATTGTGCTTGTTCAGTATATGTCTGCTCAATAACTGTTGTCTGTCCTTTCCTGATAGTCATTGACTGACTGGAAGGCTTGCTCCAGCCAGCTATATTGCTGAATTCAACTCTCTGTGTGCCGAGGGGCACGTTGTTTTCAATATATCCGCTGCTCTGCCAGGTGCTTGTACCCACCCTGCGCCACTGAGCTCCGGCATTCCTTGCTTCGGATGGCTCTATGGTAACTCTTAGAGATCCAAGATCCGTGGGAATGTTTACCGTGCACCCGTTTGATCCTCTCCTCCATCCACTGTCATTATATCCGCTCCTGGTGGCCTTGACCCGGTAATAATATGTATTCCCGCTGCTGCGGCCGGTGATGGAGGCGCTTTGGCTGGGCCCGTTATAGGCTATGCGGCAGCCGCTGGAAAAGCTCGAATTTGTGCATTCCTGCAGTACATAAGTCACACCACTGGTGCTGGAGCTCCCCCAGGATACGGTGTAGCTGCCTGTCCTGCTGGATGAAGGAACAGATATCGAACTCGGTGCGCCACAGGTTAATGACCTATTATTCGAATCTCCCAAACGCACGGCACGAACATAGTAGTTATGAGTCTTATTGGACGGCAACACTCTTCCATCATTGGAAGACACAGTCCAAGCTGCGTCCAAATTAGCAGCGTAGGTAGTAGACGACCAGTAAATGTGCGAGCTCACAAACAATGGATCCAAGGCTGGAAAGTAACGTGAATAATCCACCAGGCTTTGCAACTCGTTCCTGTTGGGCAGCCGCCAATCATCATATCCAGCCCAGTTCGATGTCTCTGCTGCTTCAAGAGCCTGCTGCCAGTTTTGCCTCACCCTGCTTCCCGTGCATTCATTGCCATCCCATTCCTGACCAAAACTGCACTTCTGCCACATCAACCCAGTGGTAGCATCCGTTACAGTGCCGTCCTTATTGTCTCCAAAGCTGGGCTGGGGTGAAGATCCTGCACGTACAGCCCGCACATAATAACTATAAGAGGACTTAGATCTCGGTGCCACATAACCATTGTCGTAGTTTACTGTCCAAGCACTGAACTTGGTGTAGGCGGAGGTGGTAGCCGACAAGTAGTCGGATGATACAGTATTGGGAAACCAAGCTTTATCAATGGCCGCTCCATGCAATAGAACATTGATTGAGGCAAGGATTGGACCGCCTGGGACATCACTATTCACCAACGAAGACAGCTCCCTGACATCGGGTAACCGCCAGTCGTCAAATCCACCGAACACGTTAGTATTTAGTCCAGCGATGAACTGGCTTTGGGCATTCGCCCAAGTGTACATATGGTCTTTGTTGGCTTTGGTCTTAATCTCCCAGATCAGGCCAGTCACATTGTCCCTGGTCATGATCCAGTCACCGCCATCATCTTCATGTAAGGCACTGTCAGGCAGTTCCACTCCGCCATACCCCAACTTGGTGTAAGACCTAGGGATTCTTGGCTGGTAGTGAGGGTCTTGGCCGAAAAAAGGATCGCCTGGCTCGATCGTGTCACATGAGACTCCATTGTTAGACGAGTCGTAACACAGGGTCTGGCCTGTGTCGGGAAAGGGCTGTCCTTTATGGATAGTGATACCAACACCTGTTATGGGTTCTTGCTCAAACCATTGTGCCCTCACACGATATTGGTATATTTCTGGTTCAAAAATTTTCTTATAAAATGTGTCTTGTCCGTTATAGTCTGATATGCAAGCAAAAAAAATCCCATTAACGTCGGCCACCTCAATAATGTAACTCACTGGATTGCCGACAACAGTATCATTTGGAGGATCCCAATCAAGATATACAAAACGCTCTCCATTCTCAAGGCCATATCGCAACTCCAGGTTCTCAGGTGCCGGGAACATTTCCTGGATCAAACCAGCTCCAAAACGGGCTGCCAAGGGCAAAAGAACCTCGCCGTAGTAGCGTGCAAGTTCTTTGTCGTCACTGTTAGGGTCGTTGTTTGGCCAGAAGTTAGGTGGCGTTGCCCGGTTTGACGGCATGTTTTCACCACCTTCATAATAATGAAGGTATATGTAAAATCTTCCTTCTATACTTGAACCGACTGACTTGTGGCCAACAGGATAGGAAGAATTGACGTCTTTATCTGTCGCTGGGCAAGGCCACCAATCTTCTGGAAAGTATTGATATCTTCTGTCATAATGGCCAACACCATCAATTGCCCAATAATCATCAAAATCATTGAAAATGTTACCCTTCTTAAAAGAAATCCTGTGTGCATTATTATCAGGAGTGTACATTTTTTGTAAAACGTTGGTTTTTCCGCTACTGGTCATTATAGGTGCCGGATCATTCTCGTCTTTATTGATTTGACCATAAAAAGAAGAATGAAAATAGCTAATCCAGGCTAGGGCTTGCATGTATCCTGAAATCGTGCCTAGTTCTTCATTTGGTATCGTAGTAAGTTTTGCTCTCAAAGCATTGAATGATTCGAGGTCTATTTTACTGTAAGGGATCGAGCTAGGAGTTGCCCAGCTAACCGCCACATTGGGAGTGACTGTTCCATGACTTTCATCATAGGGTATTGGCCATTCAGCATATACAGAACTACTTGGCGACCATTTCTCTTCGTAATCTGAATAATAACCTTTAAAAAGATAGGTTTTATGCTCTTGACCAGGACCAGGTTTTAGATACCATCCATGTCCATCTTTTGGATGAACATGAGGTG
>PWJF01000424.1 GCA_003560935.1 Ignavibacteriales bacterium | reverse complement strand
GGATCACCCTGTACATGAACTCTAATAGTAACGCTGTCACCCCGCACGGCTTCAATATCGCCGGGTTCGATAGAAAGAGTGAATGCCTGCGGTATTTCAAATTCTTGATTAAAATGAGCGACGCGAAACATTGCATCGCCGAAATAGTGAGGTGATACCAGATACAGTATTCCAAAAAAGGCAAGACCATAGACCACGCTTCTACCGATCAGCGCCGGTTTCCGGAATGTTATCGATTGCGTTAAATCGTTTTTTTCAACTGCCTCGGTAAGATCGCTATACGATGCATCGATGAGTTCGGCGGAATAAAGCAGCGTTCCGCTCTTGCGTTCATCTGCGATTTGCAGCAAGTTATACAGCCGGTCTTTTATATCGGGGAAATGTTTGCCTGCAATGTGTGCAAGATCGAGATCGGATTTCCGAGCAATGATTCCGAGTGCAGAAAGTACCGGTCTCACAAGAAAGATGATGCCGACTGTGAGAATACCTACTGCGGCAGCAAGTACCAATCCGGTACGAATTGCCGGGGATAAATAGAAGAGACCTTCGAGTATGCTTATCAATCCGAATGACGCAGTGAACGCAGCACACACCAGCAAAACACCCGATGCTATGCGAATACGTTCGTCCTTCTGCCGCAGTGCATTGAGTTTTTGCGATATTGTTTTTTCTATTTCAGATACACGTTGTGGCGACATACTATCCTTTTCTCGGTTATGACTTTGTCAACAGCCAGAGTACAATGTTCGTTCCGAATTGCAGCGCCATTTCCCGGACCTCCCACGGGTTGCCGTGGACGCGTTCATCTACCCATCCGTCGTGCGGATCGGCTTCGTATGTATAATATACAACAAGTCTGCCATCCATAAAGAGCCCGAATCCCTGCGGCGGTTTTCCGTCATGTTCGTGGATCTTCGGCGGTCCGTTGGGAAATTGATATTTTATATTATAAATCGGATGAGAGAACGGAATCTCGACCATTTCCTGATCGGGAAAAAGTTTTCTCATTTCACGTCTGAAAGCGGCATCCATACCATAACAATCGTCGGCATAGAGAAAACCACCGCGGCGAAGATATTCGCGCAGACGCTGAATTTCCTGCTCGTTAAACGAAATATTACCGTGCCCGGTCATGAAGATCATCGAATAACTGAAGAGTCTGTCGCTCATGATATCCACCGTCTCATACGTAGGCATAACCGGGATATTTGTATTCCGGCGGATGTACTCAAGCAGATTCGGCTCGGCGCTCGGTCCGACATACCAATCTCCGCCGCCCCGATACTCCAATCTGCCGATACGAAATGCCGACTCATTGGCATCGCCGGTATGGATCTCCTGAAGCCCGAAAAGCATTACTATAGTTAAAATAAATAAAGGCCGGAAGGTCTTCCCTGCAAACAATCGCCGCATTAAATCAATTTCCCCGCATATTGTTTTAAAAAATGTTACCAGGCACAAATTTTAATATATGCTATAATATAGAAAAGGCAGGGGGGAGAATCAAGGGTGGGATATGATAATGATTTATCCGAAAAATACTTCGGCTACCTTATATAAGTCGAGATCGACCGTTTTAAGTTCCTTTGTCGCTTCCTGAATATCCGCCGCGACGATATCCCTTCCGTTCAGAGCGGCCATCTTTCCCCACGCTCCTTTTTTTGCAAGTTCGTAGGCAAACACACCATAGCGTGAACCGAGCACACGGTCGGCTGCCGTCGGTGTGCCGCCGCGTTGTATATGTCCGAGAATCGTTGCCCGTGTCTCAAACCCTGTGCGCTTTTCAATTTCTCCGGCAAGAAGATTACCGATACCACCCAACCGCACATGACCGAACTCGTCAACTTCTTTTGCCTGAACGACAAAGCTGTCATCTTTCGTCCGGTCCATAGCCGCCCCTTCGGAAGCAACTACGATACTGAAGCTCTTGCCTCGCGCATGACGTTTTTTGATTAATTCACAAACCTCATCAAGATCGAACGGCTTCTCGGGGATAAGTATCACGTCGGCACCGCCGGCAAGTCCCGAGTACAATGCAATCCATCCGGCATGACGACCCATAACTTCAACCACCATCACCCGGTTGTGTGACTCTGCCGTCGTATGAATCCGGTCGATCGCTTCCATCGCAACGTTAATCGCGGTATCGAATCCAAATGTGACATCGGTGCCGCTCAGATCGTTATCGATTGTTTTCGGTACGCCGACAACCGGTAGTCCTGCCGCAGCAAGTTTAGCCGCAACGCCGAGCGTATCCTCGCCACCAATTGCAATGAGCGCATCGATGCCGAATTTCTCAAGCGTCTTTTTGATCTTCGCTTCGCCGTCTTCGGTTTTATACGGATTGGTACGGGAAGTTCCGAGGATCGTTCCACCACGGTGTAAAATACCAGATACGTTCTTTTGCGTCAGCAAGTCACCTTTACCATCGAGTACCCCTTTCCATCCATCGTAAAAGCCGAACACTTCATCATCATTTAAAAATGCTTTACGGGCAACGGCTCTAATCACTGCATTCAAACCGGGGCAATCGCCTCCGCCCGTTAGTATTCCAATTTTCATCTAATGATATTCCTTAGTTACTTTAATGTTTCCAAATTCCATGACTTCAGATGATTAAGTACGTTATAATTTGTCAGATCGTAATGTATCGGCGTTATCGATACTTTTTTATTATTGATTGCGACCTGGTCTATGTCTTCTTCCTTGTCGAGAACTTGCAGCGATCCGGTTAACCAGTAGTATTCCCGTTTGCCCGGATCGAGCCGTTTCTCGTAATAGTCGTCCCAGTTGGAACGACCCTGCCGCGTTACAACGACACCTCGAATTTCGTCTTCGGGAACATTCGGTACATTGACATTTAAAACCGTACCGGGCGGTAATCCTTTCTCTGCAACAAATTCGGTAAGTTT
>PWJF01000206.1 GCA_003560935.1 Ignavibacteriales bacterium | reverse complement strand
TCACAACAGCACATAATGTCATTAACGACTTTTTCATCTCACTTCCTCTTTTCGTTTGGAATACATCTTTTTATAGTAATCTTGATAATCATTTTTATTTAATACATTCTTCCACCATGGTGCATTATCTTTATACCACTGTACCGTTTCACGCAGCTTGTTATCGAACGATCCAATTGATTCCCATTTAAGCTCTTCGTTGATTTTTGAGATATCGAGAGCATAACGCCGGTCGTGGCCAGGTCTGTCGGTTACGAATGATATCAGACTTTCCGGTTTACCGAGAATATCCAGAAGCTTTTTAACGAGATTAATATTAGTTATTTCCATACTTCCGCCGACATTATACACCTCACCCGTGATACCGTCTTTAAAAATTATATCGATCGCCCGGCAATTATCGCCAACATATAACCAATCGCGCACATTCGTGCCGTCCCCGTATACCGGCAATTGTTTACCTTCCATTGCACGAATGATCATAAGTGGGATCATTTTCTCGGGATATTGATACGGTCCGTAATTATTAGAGCTCCGGACGATTAATACCGGGAGACTATACGTACGGTAATATGTATTGACAAGCAAATCGGCGCTTGCTTTGCTTGCGGCATAGGGGCTATTCGGTTTGAGGGGGGACTTCTCGGTAAAATATCCCGTTTCACCCAACTCCCCGTACACTTCATCCGTTGAAATCTGTAAAAACCGTTCGATTCCAAATTGCCGTGCAGCATCAAGCAATACCATCGTACCTTTCACATTGGTTTCGAAAAAAACAGTTGCATCCATAATACTGCGGTCGACATGCGATTCGGCGGCGAAGTTTATAACACCTGTGATTTTATGTTCCCGGTATACGCTTCCGATGAGCTTTTTATCACAGATATCGCCATGTATGAATGTATATCGAGCATCCGATTCAATATCTTTAAGATTTTCAGGGTTCCCGGCATAGGTGAGTCTATCCACATTAACGATATGCCAATCGTCATGCTGATTGAAAGCATATCTGATAAAGTTGCTGCCGATAAATCCGCATCCGCCGGTGATGAGTATTGTATTCATGTTTTAATTGAACACCGAATAGATTTTTTTTCGGTGTATTTCGGTGTTATTCAGTGTTCCATCACAATATTATTCGTTTAAATTGTAATTTGGGTGTACCAAAATTTATGAGTAATCCCAACCGGTATTTTGTTGCTTTCAGGTAATGCTTTACCTGTGCATAATGTATTTTATCCAATGTTTCCATTGCTTTTAACTCTACAATAATTTTATTATCGACCACGATATCCGCAAAATATTCTCCGACGATAACATGATCTTCAAAATATACCTTCACGGGCACTTGTTGTTCACAAATAATATCGTATCTTCAAATGTTATACGCGAGAGCATTTTCATACACTTTCTCAAGAAACCCATTACCAAAGTAATTGTGTACTTCAAATGCCGCCTGCCGGATTTTTTCCGTTACGTCCTCATAAAGTAAAGTCTTCTTACCGATCACCCTATTTATATTAATATTCGGTGATATTCGGTGTTATTAAGTATTTCCCTTAAAGTTGAAACGGATTATCCGGCGTATCTTCGTATCTTATTTCATCGACCGGTTCTTTTTTTCCTTCACCTTTATATAATCTATTTGGACTATTAACAGTAATACCGTCCGTTGAACCGATATTGGTATATGCATGCACCACACCCGGCGGTATTACTATGCAAAGGGGTGATGTTTCACGGGATTCGAGTTCGATTTTACATTTATAAGAGGGGGAATCCACCCGGTTGTCCCAGAGAGTAATTTTGAACGATGATATTCCGGGGAAAGCGAACAAATCTGTTTGGTGTTTGTGTTCGTGCGGTCCTCGCGTAATGCCCGGCCGGGTTACCGATAGGTACGACATAACCGGCATTATCTCCTCATCAAGTTCATCACGGCGATACAATTCGCTCAACCAGCCCCGGTCATCTTCATTCTTCTGCAGCCGGAATAAAAATACCCCTTTGATTTCGGTTTCTACCACTCTTTACCAATGAAATAAAGTTTATAAACTATTAATTTTACTAAATTAAAGGCCGAAAATCAAGATAGGCCTCTGAATCTTACCGGTAGTAAGTGGTATCAAATTTTAGGTGTGAGAAATCCTTTTAATGTGTGATTTGTTCACTTAAAAAGGTACTCGAATTTAAGAAAAAATGTCGTAATGTGCAACACAATCACCAATATTACATTCGATCGGGAGCGGAGATGCCAAGTGTAGAAAGCCCGTTGGCAATCACAGTTCTTGCCGCCCTGCAGAGCGACAGCCGGGCAAGCGACAGTTCACGGTTATCGGTTATAACACGGTGTGCGTGATAAAACTTATGAAAATGCATAGCTACATCGGTAAGATACGTTCCCATATGATGCGGTTCATAGCTGTTTGCGCACAGCTCTATTATCTCAGGAAATTGTTCAAGCCGCTTTGCAAGATCTATTTCTTCATTCGCTTTGAGCAACCCGTGTTGATCACCGCTTAATTCATCTCCCTCGGAATATCTCCATCCGAACTCCTCCGACGATGAAACGGCGAAACGGAGTATCGAGGCAATTCGTGCATGGGCGTATTGTAAATAATACACCGGGTTTTCCTCGGTCTCTTTTTTCGCAAGGTCAAGATCGAAGTTGAGATGGCTCTGCGGACTCCGCATTAAAAAGAAATACCGTACCACATCCGGTCCCGCTTCATCCATTAATTCATCGAGTGTAATATAATTCGCTTTACGCGTCGACATTTTCACCGGCTCACCCTCACGAAGCACCGTGACGAACTGATATATTACCAATTTCATTTTTGTATCGTCAAACCCAAGCGCTTTGATGCCCGCTAGCACATCGGGATATGTTGCATGATGATCCGCTCCGAGAATATCGATG
>PWJF01000435.1 GCA_003560935.1 Ignavibacteriales bacterium | reverse complement strand
TATTGTCTACTGTTACTTGCCCAACTTGAACTAAGTTCACAATTGACAATGGGCAGTTGACAAACTGTCTTGCCTACTGTCAACTGTCTACTGTCAACTATTCACCAACCTCCTCTACCCTGAAAGACCCATCCAATTCCTTCGTAATCTTCTTCAGTCTGAGCTCCACGTCTGTAAGCTGCTTCAGACATTCTTTGGAAAGTTTAATTCCTTCTTCATACATTTTGATCGCTTCCGAAAGAGGGACGTCGCCGCTTTCGAGCGTATCGACAATTTCCTCCAGCCGGTTGAGTGATTTTTCAAATTGTAGTTCTTTTTTTGTTGTCTTCCGCGGCATACGTTACGTTTCCTTCCGAACTATAAAACCGACGCGTCCGTCTTTAAAACGAATATTACCCTTACCGCGCTGCAGTGTTTCATCTTTTGATTGCATTATCTTTTTACCGTCATACACAATCGCATAGCCGCGATTCAAAACCTGCTCGGGATTGAGCGATTCCAATCGATGATGAAGTGACGTTACATGTGCACTTGTAATATCCAGACGATGTGTCATTGTTGATTTGAGCCGCCGGTCGAGTTCATCGACATTCTGGGAAAAACCGCGCAGCAGATCGTACGGTCGATTAAAAGAATATGATTTCAGCAAATGACGGATTGTTTCTCTCTTTTCCCGGACCAATTCATAAACACGACAATATATAGTATATGCAAATTCATTGAAAATTTCAAGCATTTCGCGGCGATCCGGCACAACAATCTCTGCGGCTGCCGACGGTGTCGGCGCCCGCATGTCCGCGACGAGATCGGCTATGCTGTAATCGACCTCATGTCCGACCGCACTGATAACCGGTATAACGGAATCGAAAATCGCCCGCGCGACGATTTCTTCGTTGAAGGGCCAGAGATCTTCGAGAGAACCGCCGCCCCGGCCGGTAATAATAACATCCACTTTTCCGTACCGGTTCATATCGCGTATCCCCTGTGCAATTTCCTCTGCGGCGCCGCTCCCTTGAACACGCACCGGACATAGGATCAACTCAACCGCAGGGAAGCGCCGTTTGATAACGGTAACGATATCTCTGATGGCAGCCCCGGTTTCGGATGTAACTATACCGATTCCGGACGGAAATTTCGGCAGCGGCTTCTTATGCTCATCATCGAATAATCCCTCTTCGTACAGCTTCTGCTTGAGCTTTTCAAATGCAATTTGCAGCTCCCCCACCCCTGCCGGTTGTAAACTCACAACATCTATCTGATAATTGCCCCGCGGAGGATATACGGTTATTTTTCCCCGTGCAATAACTTTCATGCCGTCCTGGGGTGAGAAAAAAAGCTGGTTTATCCTGCTCCGCCACATGACGGCGGAGAGTGTTGCGGCATCATCTTTTAAACTAAAATATGCATGACCGGAGGGGGAATGCTTTTTGAAGTTGGATATTTCGCCGGTTACGAGAACGCTTTCGAATGCAGACTCGAGCGCCGCTTTGATATGACCGGTTAGCTGTGATACGGTCATGGGCTGCTGTTCTGCCGATGAAAAAAGGTCGAGAGTCATTTTGCACAAATTAGTTTTGTCATTGAGATCAAAATCGAAAGCTAATTCCAAACCTCTTGTATTTTGTTGAACGATTAAATATATTGTTTTCCAACCGTTTAACCAACAGGAAAAACAAATATTTTGATAATCCGAATATCCCTCCTCGTATTATTATCTATAGTATTCATTACAAACGTAACGGCGGTAACGCCTGAAGATGAACCGGTTGTACGAATCGACGGATTCGAGATATCGACTCCCTCTTTTGTACTTCGCGGTATCGACTTTACGCTTGAGATTACCGCCGTCGATTCCGAAGGCAACGCAATCACAGATTACGATGAAAAAACTGCAATTACCGGTGTCAAACAGCGGGTCGACGGTGAGTACCGGACAATCGAAAAATCGTTTGTATCCGGTAAACTTTCCATTCCCGACGCCGTTGTGGAACATTCCGGAACAATCTCCATTGAAGTTGTCGATGCCGAATCGAACATTCGTGCATCGCACGATTTACGTTCGATTCCCGGTGTCCTGAGCATTTTACCGCCGCTGCTTGCGATCGGACTGGCTATCATTTTACGGCAGGTAATCATCTCGCTCTTTGCTGGTATATGGCTGGGCGCGGTATTTATATATGAGTACGATCTGCTCGGCGGCGTGTATCGTGTTGTTGATCATTTCGTCGTCAACGCCTTATCCACCCCCAGCCATATTATGATCATCATTTTTACGATGATGTTCGGCGGACTTGTGGGTATCATTTCGCGTAACGGCGGTACCGTCGGCATCGCCAATGTCATTACACGGTATGCCAGAACTGCCCGGGGAGGTCAGTTCTCGACCTGGCTGCTCAGCTTTATGATCTTCTTCGACGATTATGCGAATGTGCTAATCCGCGGAAATCTGATGCGTCCCATTTCCGACAAACTAAAAATCTCCAGGGAAAAGTTATCGTATCTTGTCGATACCGGTGCCGCTGCGGTTGCAAGTACATTTTTTATCTCTACATGGATTGGATATCAGGTAGGACTCATCGAGCGCGGTATCGTTCAGATTCCGTGGGCGGAAGATGCGTACTCTGTTTTTCTCCATTCGATACCTTATTTCTTTTATTCGATCTTATCGCTTTTCCTGGCGCTCTTCATTTCGCTCTCGGGCAGAGATTTCGGACCGATGCTGAAAGCCGAGCGACGATCGCGGTTCGAAGGAAAGTTAATTCGAGACGGTGCGGAGCTGCCGGAAGACCTTACCGAATCCGAAGTGCTCGATATGAACAAACCTGCGCGCTGGTACAACGGTATTATTCCCGTCGCAACCGTTCTTTTGGTTGCATGTTTCGGATTATATTTCACCGGTGTACAGGCGCTTCGCGAAGCCGGTGAAACTTCGTATTCG
>PWJF01000520.1 GCA_003560935.1 Ignavibacteriales bacterium | reverse complement strand
ATGTTTGCGACCTCTTTTATCATCCCTTCAAGATCCAGCTTACGCGAGCTGCATGGTACATGAACAGCTACCGATTTTGGAAGTTGTGAAAATGTCAGCTTATCTTTTAGATGTTCGAGGACAAATACCGCAGGTTCATATATCTTTAACGATGGATCGAAGAGTTCCTTCATCCTCTGGACACACGGACTCGTATCCATAATAATCGGTAACTCGCCGTTATTGGATGCAAGTTTTAAACGTGCTTCCATTTCTTTAGCTTTTTCATCACCTTGTTTCACAAACCCCTTGCTCGAGAAAGCAAGTCCGCAGCAAAGATTCTGAACTTCGTCGGGATATATGAAAGTATATCCGGATTTCTTTAACAACGATTCCATTACTTGAATTTGCGATCGTTTGTCATTACTTCCGCGGTACACTCCCATCAACCTGCTGACACAACTCGGTACATATACGACAGATACCGAATGGCCGTCCGACCGTACGTTTATATTCAACGGACCGGCAGCACGTGGAATGTATTTCGTCCATTGCGGTATATGACCTCCGCTCATTTTCCGTAACGCACCCGTTATAGCCAGCATTGTTCTTGTACCAAGGATACCATGCAAGCTATCGGCGACATTCATTCCAAACCTCATGAACGAGATGGATGCTCCCATCTTAGCGGCAATGAGTGATGCAACACTGTCGGCAGCCGGTGAAATATTTTGTTCGCGCAGCACCTTTGTCAGTTTACCCGTATCGATATCGACGGGACAACTCGTAGAACACATACCGTCAACTGCACAGGTGTCGTTACCCTGGTATTTGTAAATCTCTTTTAATCGAACAAGAAGGTTCGGATCTTCGGCGGTGTTCGAAAGACGCACGATCTCACGCCATGCAACGATTCGTTGACGCGGCGTAAGGGTAAGGTCTTTCGAAGGGCAGTGAACTTCACAAAACCCACATTCGATACATTTATCGATGATCTCATGTGCCACCGGCATCGGCTTTAAATCTTTCAGATAGACCAGCGGATCGTCATTCAATATCACACCCGGATTTAAGAGATTTTTCGGATCGAAAATATCCTTTATCTCCTTCATTAATTCATACGCCTCCCTCCCCCACTCCATTTCCACAAACGGAGCCATATTTCGTCCCGTACCATGTTCTGCTTTTAAAGCACCGTCATATGTATGCACGACCATCTTCGTTATATCGTTCATGAAATACCGGTACCGCACGATTTCTTCGTGTGAATTGAAATCCTGATTAAATACGAAATGCAGGTTGCCCTCGAGTGCATGACCGAATATGATAGCTTCATGATAGCCATGCTTCTCAAAAAGATCCTGCAGTTCAACCGTTGCTTCGGCAAGTTTATCGAGCGGGAATGCAACATCCTCAATAACGACGGTTGTACCAATATGCCGCATATTGCCAAGCGCCGGAAACAGTCCCTTTCGGATATTCCAGTACATAGTAAACTCTGCCGGATCAGAGGTAAATTCAACAGGCCGCACTATTTTCAGTGATTCAACCGACTGCGTAATATCTGCGATATTTTTATCCAGTGATTCCTTATCACCCGCACGCGTTTCAACGAGGAGACAGGCAACCGAAACATCCAACTCCTTCAGATACGGAGGCATCCCCTTTTTGTTTTCAACCGACCGAAGCGATGCACGGTCCATCAGCTCAACCGCATCGACTTTCTGGTGTTTTAAAATTACCACGGCATTGCATGCCGTTTTTATATCCGGGAAAAACATCAGCGAGCTCGCTTTATGGGGATGCTCGACGACGGTATTATATGTCACTTCCGCAATAAACCCGAGCGTACCCTCAGAACCGATCATAAGATGTTCAATGATATCAACAGGATCGTCGAAGTCAACCAGCGCATTGAGACTATAACCGGTAGTGTTCTTCATTCTAAATTTATCACGAATACGGTTCGCAAACCGTTCGTTCTCTTTCACCCGGTTTGATAAAGCTATGATACGATTGCATATCGATTTATGAGAATCCAAAAACGAGCGTGCGCTTTCTTTGATATTGGTATCGAGTATGGTCCCATCTGAAAATATTATCTTCATACCCGCAAGCGTTTTATAACTATTTTGTGACACTCCGCAGCACATACCGCTTGCGTTATTAGCAGCGATACCGCCAATCATCGCCGAATTTATCGACGCCGGATCGGGTCCAATCTTGCGTCCGTAAGGCGCAAGGTAGGTATTTGCATGACCACCGATAATGCCGGGATGCAATTTTATTTTGTTTTCTTTATCGAGGATTTCATATTTATTCCAGGTATGGCCGAGCATAACCAAAACAGAATCCGAGATCGCCTGACCGGACAAACTGGTCCCGGCCGCACGGAAGGTTGCGGGGGTATTATACTTATTACACAATTCGAGTGTTTTAATCACTTCTTCTTCGGTTTCGACTTTTACCACAAGCTTCGGGATTAATCGATAAAAGCTGGCATCGGTTCCATAAGCAAGTGTTCGTAATTCATCATGAATTAATCTGTCTTCAGGTATATGTGCTCTGATATCGTTGTAAAATTGTAAGTAAATCCCGCTGAGCATCGAGAGCCTCATAAGAATATTTGAACGGTTACAGGTAAGATAGTGCGTTGTTTTAATATAATTTTTCGGTAGTCATATAGCAAGAATTTTAACGGAAATTATTGCCTGCAACGGGATATAAATTACCCATACATTTGAATGTGTGTTTCATATTTGTGTATATTATTAGTATAAATAAACATATAATTATATACACCCATAGAGGAACCGATGTGCCATGTTCAACTCAATCAATACGATGTATACATATCTGATAGTTATATTCTTTGTGCCTATGTGGGTACAAGCTTATACTCCGGAATTCACTCTCGAAAATGGCCGGATAGTATTATCCGGTGATTATAATCCGCACATT
>PWJF01000030.1 GCA_003560935.1 Ignavibacteriales bacterium | reverse complement strand
GTCCTCCTCCGCGGGGTGATGCCCGTCGGTAAAAACAAGGTACCGATGGCACAGCTCAGGCAAGTGCTCACCGATGCCGGATTCGAAAACGTACGCACGTATATTGCGAGTGGTAACGTAATTCTTCGCAGCAACCTATCGCCTGTCGAGATACAGCAGCGGGTACATGACCTCATCAAAAAGGATATCGGACCCGATCTCGTTGTCGTGGTAAAAACGGGACCACAATTACAGAAGATACTTAACGGTAATCCGTTGAAGAAAGATGATATGTCGCGGGTATTTTATACGATGTTCTCGAAGAAACCGTCCGCACAAAAAGTAAGGGAATTTACGGCGCAGGATTACTCCCCGGAAGAAATAGTTTTTAATAACGATGTCGCGTATGTATACATACCGGGGAATTATACGAAATCGAAACTGGACAATAACAGTATCGAGAAAAAGGTCGGTGTTTCATCGACAACGAGGAACTTAAATACAATGAGAAAATTAATCGAGTTAAGTAAGACTAAATAGTTCCCGCTGATAAAGTCGGGCTTCCCCCGACTCGTCGGAACTGCCAATGACATTCATTGCAAAATCCTTCATACCCTCTCCCCTTTCTGCGTAGAGTCGGAGTCAGTGTGTATAACGGAAATCAATCGATCGATAACCCCGGAGGGGTGACACTATGGTAGCATATATTTAACAATAATTATGATTAAACCCCGTCAGGGGTGACATTTTCATTGACAGAATGGGTACGCCGCTTTTTCATACGCTCGCTCATAGCGTGACAGGGTTAAAAAATATATCATGAAGAAAGAAGGTGTGTCACCCCTAACGGGGTTTAACAACTAAATCAAACGAATCGCAACCCTATGGTACATTTGCGCCACACAACAAAGGCAGACCTGAATCTCCTGCGATATTGGGATACCAAACCACACGTAATCGAGGCAAATCCGAACGACGACTGGGGATGGGAAATTGAACTCAACCGCAACCCCGATTGGCGGGAATGGTTCATCGCAGAAGCAGACAACCGGCCCATAGGGTTTATCCAGATCATCGATCCGGCTCGTGAAGATAGTCGTTATTGGGGAGATGTATCAGACGGACTTCGTGCCATCGATATATGGATCGGAGAAGAGGACTATCTCGGGAAGGGCTACGGTACGAAGATGATGGAACTGGCTATCGATCGCTGCTTTGCAAACCCCGAAGTAAATGCCGTTCTCCTCGATCCGCTTACAGCAAACACATGGTCTCACCGTTTTTATGAACGGCTGGGTTTCCGGTTTGTCGAACAGCGCCGGTTCGGAGAGGATGTTTGTTATGTGTATAAATTAAGTAGAGAAGTTTGGCAGGGGAGGAAAAAATTATAAATAATACACAAATTTTCGGATTTTAGTATCTATGATAGTGACAGATATTGACAAATAATATATACTTTTATATATTATACTATATAATAGTATATACAATAATATGTATTGATATATAAAAGTAAAATCTATGAGATTCGATCGACATATTGATAAAGCAATTCTTAACCATTTCTCCAAATTCAAGCAGGTTTTGCTTCTTATGGGCGTCAGGCAGGTGGGTAAAACTACGCTGCTAAAACGACTCTTTCCCGATGCGTTGTATCTCCTACTGGATGAAAAACCGATTCGTGATGTTTTTGAGACATATAGCATCTCTTCCTATAAGCATCTGATAAAAAACGCAACCAAAATCGTGTTAGACGAAGTGCATCTTATTAATGAACCGGGAAGGGCAGTAAAGATATTGTATGATCAACTCGAAAGTGTTGAAATAATCGTTACCGGTTCATCGGCACTGCATATTAAAAACCGAACTGGAGAAAGTTTAGCGGGAAGAAGTATAGTATACCATTTGTATCCACTGACCTTTAGTGAATACTTATTCCAAATGGATATGATTAACACGATCGATGCTGACGTCATTGAAAGGATATTAGACCTAAACAATGAGATCATTCCCAAAATTTTTGATCAGGACGTCGCTCTGGAAAAGATTCTTCTCTACGGAACATATCCATATACGCTCAATACAACCGAAGAAAGGAAGTATCTTGAAAACCTTGCAGAGACGGCAGTGTTTAAAGATATTATAGAACTCAACCTTATCGAAAACAGGGCTAAAGCTCATGAGTTATTAAAACTGCTCGCATACCAAATCGGTAACCTCATAAGCTATACTGAATTGGGAAGAAAGCTGGGCTTGCATACTCAAACGGTACAACGATACATTGAAATATTCGAACAAAGTTATTTATTGTACCGGTTACCGCCATTTTCACAAAATAAACGAAATGAGATCGGTAAAGCGCCGAAGATTTATTTTTGGGACCTGGGATTGCGAAACGCATTGATCGGTAATTTTGATTCTATAAGAATTCGTCCCGACGCCGGTGCGTTGTTTGAAAATTTTATTATAAACGAAGTGAAAAAACTCGTGGTTTATGAGAATCATGACTATCGCGTGAACTACTGGCGACTAAAATCCGGCGCTGAAATAGATTTAGTTCTGCACAATAACAGAGAATTAATCGGTTGCGAAATAAAACTAACGCACGGTAATCCATCCAGAGCTTTTACAAACCGGTATCCTCATGCAAAAGTGCATACCGTTACCGCGAAAACTTTTTATTAGACACGGTAACTTAAATAGTTTATCGGCGAACAATGTAAACTTTAAATCCTTGTCTGAGAAATTACAAAGAAATTTAATTTCGTCTTTTGGCGCCTGCCCCGTGTTGTATGCGGGGTTTTCGTGGCCAAATATTTTTACTTTATTTCCAATCCCAATGGATATTAACAACGTAACATCATCACCGCAATGAATCCGCCACCGCCTCAAAGAACGACCAGTCCCAGTCGAACTTTCCGCTCTCGAGCGGATCGGGCCAGGCGCTCCATACAACGATCACGACACGTG
>PWJF01000194.1 GCA_003560935.1 Ignavibacteriales bacterium | reverse complement strand
AGGAAACATTCTCAGCGCAACCGGGAAACAAAAAGAAGGTATCGATTCGGTTCACGAAGGACTCTCACTCGCATTGCATCATAATCTTCCGGACGCCGCTTCCGATGCATATAAACGGCTCGGTGATTCTCTGGAAACTGCATCCGACTTTACCGGTGCAAGTAAAGCGTACCATTCCGCTTATAATTTCTGTGTCAGTCAGGGAAACGATACACTCGCGCAATTATGTCTCGGCTGCATGGCATATGTATTGCAGCGAACGGGCGATTGGAAACAATGCACCGAGTTATGTGAATCCGTAATCAACGACCAAAAAGCATTACCGGGATCGTTATCGATCGCATATTGTGTTCTCGCTTTTGTGCAGGCATACCGCGGTATGCTCAAACAGGCACGAAAGAACTTAAAGAAGAGTCAGGAGATTGCCCGTTCGATTAATATCGAAAATATCATCATGGGATGCGCCGAAGGTCTGGCATTGGTGGATGAATATGAAGGCAAAGACCCGTCAGCCGTGGAGAATTATCTCAAGATTTTAAAAATGCGAGAAACAATGGACGACAATCATTATGCGGTGCCGGCGCTTTGTTCGGGAGTTATGTATTTCTCTGCACGGAATATGGAAAAAGAAGCAACACTGTGCGCGAAAGCGCTTGCTGAAATGGCGAGAAATTCGGGCAACACCGAGAATCTCGGCGCGCTCGCGTTCGCACTCGGCGAAACTGCCCTGCTGCATAAAAATTTCGATGAAGCGATACGACAGTTTCAACAAGCGAGCGAGCATTTTGAAAAACTTGAAGTAAAAGTCGAATGGTTAAAGGCGGAATTCCGCCTCGGCGTTGCCTACAGCCGTGTAAACGATACCGATAATGCGGTCGCACATCTGAGAAACGCATATCAGCTTGCCAGAAGTCTGGGATGCAGGCCGCTCGCATCGCAAATCACTAACGAGCTTAACGCGCTCGGCGAGACCGTCGATGAGCGCCGGAGTCCCGAAGCCGCATCGCGTGCCGTCCGCAGCGGGTTGACGCGCAGGCAGACAGAGATACTCAACCTTATAACGAACGGATTAACAAATAAAGAAATCGCGGCGAAGTTATATCTCAGTCCCCGCACCGTCGAAATGCACGTGGCAAACATACTCGACCGGTTAAACTGCAGAAGCAGAATCGAAGCGGTGAGGAAGGCAGAGGAGATGGGGGTGGCGGGGGTTAGTTATCGGGATACGAAATAAGGAATGAATGAATGATCGGATGCATGACTGCGGGCCTGTCCGCCGGAGCTTCAGCGTAGGCGGAGCTGCGCGGGGAGATGGGCTCCACCTGCGTGGCGGAAATGAGCGGTGGAAATCGATGTGCGGTAAAAGATTTGTTAATAACGCCTAATTCTCACCTTGTTTTTAGATATAATGACCAAAGCGTTTTAAACATATTGTTGTGGATGTTTTTCAATGAAATCTCGTAGTATCTGCAGTATGATTGCAGGGATAGGTTGTTTCGTCTGAATTCTAATGACACCGGGATGAGAAGAAGGAAGTGGAAATATGTTGAGATCTCCGAAATCAGTATCAAGAGTTAGAAGTACTCGCTCGGCCTTTATTGCGTGATTGAGTATTTCAGGGTAAGGAGCCGTTTGTAATCTGAGATCGGTTGCATGCTCTACATCAAATTTTAGATCAATTAACTTTTCTTTTACTTCGTAACGTATATTTTGATCGAGAAGAAGACGCCACACAGGAATGTAAGATATAGTATTCTATTCTAATTGAGTTCTTCAATCTCAACGTTCTCCAGCGTCGCTGCAGCATAAGCAAGTGCAGCCCGAACATCTTCATCGGTGAGACCGGGATAACCACGTATCAGATCGTCTATAGTTTCACCAGCAGCAAGTTGGTTAATTAAACCGCTCACAAGAATACGAGTGCCTTTAATCACCGGCTTTCCGCTGCATATTAACGGATTAATTTCAATTCGATCACGATATTTCATCATAGCACCTTGCTTTTTCTAAATAATACTTTCGCCGCCTGTTCTTGAATTTCTTCTGGAAGTGCTTCGAGAAGCTTCCGAAAGTTTCCGGTAACACTGGACTTCAAGATTGGGAGTCCCTATCCGGAAATATTTCATCAAGAGGTGCTGTCTTCTTTTCTGCAATCTCCTGTCGTACCATTTCCGCTATCCTGTTCCATTGTGAATCGGTTGTCGACTCAAACCGATCTGTCCACTCCTTTTCATCCCGGAGATCGGTTATAAGACGCTTTGCAATAGCATCTTGTGAATCCTCAGGCAACTTCTCAATTTCTGCAATCACTTTCTTAAGTAACTCGGTCATATTGACTTCTCTCTCCGTATTGTATTAGATGATAGAATATTAAAAGATTTTGCAAATAATGTCAATACAATGGAGGCAAGCAAACTAAATGTTAGAAAAGGAGACCGGAAATAAGGGGGCAGATGTAAGAGATCAGAAGTCAGAGGTCAGAAGTCCCGCCTACGCCCCGATATACAGCATCGGGACACCAACTTCGGCGGGCAGGCAGAGGTCAGATAATAAGCATCTCCGATTCTCCGTTTCACCGTTTCACCGATTCATATACAACCTGAAACCCGAAACTTGAAACTTGGAACCAGCAAGTAGCTATTAATTCCTTAATACGCAAACACAAAAATTCAGTACGGCGGTTCTGCCGGTCCTTCGTACCCGCACATTCCCAATCGGGGTGAATTCACAAGACGAACCGGCTCTCCGTAATTATCATGTGATTTTGACTTTCAATACTTTCGGATTTTCACTTCGTTTTTCTTTCGAAAACCGCATCAAGCACAGCATCAGGATGCTTTGACGCTACTTTTAACGATACCCTAGCAGGTCCCTCAGGTTTCCGCCTTCCCTGCTCCCAATTTCTTAATGTACCAATGCTTATTCACAC
>PWJF01000524.1 GCA_003560935.1 Ignavibacteriales bacterium | reverse complement strand
GTTCCCGAGAGCATCAACGGCAATAATAAAAAATTGTGAACCATCGACGATCTTATCGGGTCCAATTACGTTCGATATCATGGCGCTTGTTCCACCGAACCATGTCGGATAAAGAATGACATTTGAAGAATCCCGGTTTAACGTCCCATATGTTCGGTAGCCTATCTCACAATTATCGATTACATCGCCGCTTTCGAGCGTAAAGTTGCCAAGTTCGAAAAATTGAAGGGATTGAGACGGAACATATTGAACAAACAGTAAAATTAAAGCAAAAGTGATTGTAGTAATTCTCATTTTTGAAACCCGAGTTTTGTTAAGATTTCTGTTACTTCTTCATCATGACTGATTATACGATAACTGTCGAATTCTCTTCTCATGTGTTGTTCGTTACGAATCGTATCAAAATAATTAGTTCTGGCTGCCTCTTCCGTACATGAAATCTCCCGCAACCGTGCGTCGTCAATATGTATCGGGTATGCATGATGTAGTGCATTGATAATTTTCTCGTGTCGTACATCATTCATATTCAAATTTATTACAGGGTGCTCGGGAACAGGTAAACGTTCAGGCCTCCACTCAGGTTTTTTGTCAAGGTAGGAACATACATCATCATACACCATTATCGTCGCATTGATCTTACCGTCGATTGAATGGCCCGCTATGTGCGGTGTCCCGATATCCACCTTTTCAAGCAAACTAACATTAATATGCGGTTCGTTTTCCCAGACATCGATAACGGCGCCTCGAATCCGTGTATCTATCAAACCGTTGAGCAATACTTCTTCATCAGCGACTGCTCCCCGTGAGGTATTAATCAGAAACGCCTCCGACCGCATATCCTTAATAAAATTTGTATCGACCATTTTGAGAGTCGGATGTGCGGTTCGCTCCGTCAACGGAACATGTAACGTAACAATATCCGTCTGTTGTAACACCGTTTCAAGCGGAAGATACTTTTCGTTTCCGGTTTTTTCCCTCAAAGGCGGATCATTCAACATCACATTCATCCCCAACACAGTGACTTTCTCCGCTAAACGTGCACCTATTTTCCCGGCGCCGATTATACCTATCGTTAATCCATCTAACTGTAATTCATACCGGCGACATAATAAGGCGATTGCAACAATTACATATTCGGCAACGGCATTGGAATTACAACCTGCCGCCGCAAAGACATGAATTCCCCGCTCCTCCAAATATTGTGTATCGATATGATCGTATCCTGTACTTGCCGTAGCGACATACTGCACGTTACTTTTTCCGATCAGTAATTCATCCACACGGGTAATAGAACGTACAATGAGAATATCCGCATCGCGAATAGTAATTGCATTCATATCACGACCGGAAAGCGTGATCAATTTTCCTAATGATTGAAAGGCTTCCCGAACATAGGGAATTCTTTCATCGGCAATGATGGTTGGATGTTCAGTCACTGAGATTCTAAAATATTTTACATAATGTATAATATACAAGTTTGCGAGATATAAATGCAATTCGTATCTTACTACGTATTTTGTCAATTCGTCATCGCTTCACATAAACCAAATCACAACATTGCTGCGAGGTATTCATGGCTGATTATTCCACGATACTATACGAAATAAAAAAGGAAACCGTATGGATTACCCTGAACCGCCCCGATGTGTTGAATGCATTCAATGAGGACCTGACAACCGACCTCCAAAACGCTCTCAGGGCGGCTGAAAAAGACGATGCGGTTCGCTGTCTCGTAATAACGGGAGCCGGACGCGGGTTTTGCTCGGGACAGGATTTGAAAAGTCACTCGGGCGAGGAACGTCGTTCATTGAAGGATTCACTGATTCGCCGTTACAATCCCATAATTAAACGAATGCGCACTATGGATAAACCAATAATTGCCATGATCAACGGCGTTGCGGCAGGCGCCGGTTGCAGCCTCGCTCTTGCATGCGATATACGGATCATGGCCGAAAGTGCCAATCTGATAGAAGTTTTCATCCGCATCGGTCTTGTACCCGATTCGGGATCACACTGGTTTCTGGTTCGGAATGTCGGCTTGGCAAAAGCATTCGAGCTTGCAGTTCTCGGGGATAAAATCGATGCTCGGGAAGCACTGGATTTGGGCCTCGTCAATAAAATTGCACCCGATGATACCCTCCTAAGAGAAACCGAAACGTTGTCCGACCGGCTCGCCACATCACCGACCAAAGCTATCGGTCTTATCAAACGAGCATTAAATAAGGCAGTTCACTCGGATCTTGAAACAATACTCGAGTATGAATCATACATTCAAGAAATTGCATCTCTCACAGAGGACCATCAAGAAGGTATAAAGGCATTTATTGAAAAACGAAAACCCGAATACAAAGGAAAATAATCATGGCTAATACAATCGGTGTCATCGGTGCTGGTACTATGGGGAACGGGATAGCACAGGTAGCCGCACTCGCAGGTTATCCGGTTATTCTTTACGATATCGAACAATCCGCACTTGACCGAGGCATAGTATCGATTAGGCAGAATCTTGATACGGGAATCGAAAAACAAAAGATTACCCGGGAATCAGCCGGGGCAGCATACCGGTTAATTGAAACAACGGTTGATTTCGTACAGTTAAAAAATGCAACTACCGTTATCGAAGCCGCTGTCGAGCGATTTGATATCAAACAAGGACTTTTTCAGCGTCTCGATGATTTGCTGCCGCACGAATCGATCATTGCAACCAATACATCATCGCTTTCCATCACGGCTCTTGGTGCAGCAACGAAACGACCGGATCGTGTTATCGGTATGCATTTCTTCAATCCGGCTCACATCATGAAACTTGTTGAGATTATTAAAGGAAAAGAGACATCACACACCACTATCAGCAGAATAACATCGCTGGCAAAGGATTTTGGAAAATCACCGGTGCTTGCATCCGATACACCGGGTTTCATTGTAAATCGGGTTGCCCGTCCGTTCTACGGCGAAGCGCTCCGTCTTCTCGGC
>PWJF01000069.1 GCA_003560935.1 Ignavibacteriales bacterium | reverse complement strand
TGTAACCGGGAAGCGGTTCTTTCGCTTTATTGCTTAAAACCGTAACCGTGTCTCCGACTTTGGTCTCGCGTACATCCTTAATACCGGGAATCAGGTAACCGACTTCCCCCGCTTTCAGGATACCGGTTTTCTTTTTCGTGCGTTGGAGTAAACCGATTTCTTCCGCTTCGAACTTCTTTCCGTTATGGAAAAGCAGCATTTCTTCGTTTTCTTTGAACACCCCGTCGACCACACGAATGTAACAGATCGCGCCGCGGTATGTATCGAACACCGAGTCGAATATCAACGCCCGTGCAGGTGCATCAACGCTGCCGATAGGAGGCGGAATCTTTTCGACAATCCGTTCGAGAAGTTCTTCGATGCCGATATTCGATTTTGCACTGACTTCGAGTATTTCATCATCGGTGCATCCCATCAATTCTTTCAGTTGATGTCGTACAGCATTGATCTGTGCGTTCGTTAAATCGACCTTGTTAATGACCGGAATAATTTCAAGATTTGCTTCAAGAGCTAGATAGAAATTACTGATGGTCTGCGCTTCCACTCCCTGCGATGCATCGACAACAAGTAGAGCGCCTTCACATGCATTCAACGATCTCGAAACTTCATAGGTAAAATCGACATGACCCGGGGTATCGATTAGATTCAATGTATAGTCTTTGCCGTCTTTTGCCCTGTAGGTCATTTTAATCGCGTGCATTTTAATGGTGATCCCCCGCTCGCGCTCAAGGGGATTATCATCAAGAACCTGATCCATCATCTCGCGCTCCGTAATCGTACCTGTACGTTCCAGAAGACGGTCTGCAAGCGTCGATTTTCCGTGGTCTATGTGTGCAATTATACAGAAGTTACGAATATGGTTCATCTCTGCAATTCAACAAATTAAAAAATAAGCCTGCCTACCGGGACAGGCTTCGTGGAAATTCGATAAATATTTAATATACCACTTATAGTGGTGATTTTCAAGGAAGTTAGAGTTAAGAAAAATGTAGTCCACCTCTCCTAATAAAACTACCTAATTAAATGTCGACATAAATTCTTTCCTTCCCTATAGATTATTATCTCAAATTACCATATATTACTTCCCCAGATGAGAGGGAATTACAAAAATGCACATATAGCATCACACCAGCAGAAAACATTCCCTTATTATTCCCTTTTTCAAACGTTACCCAGGAAATGCTGTGCCTATAAATGCACGATTAGTACTTGAGGATGGTTATATACTCAAAGGTCAATTACACGGTGCAATAAAAGATTGCACCGGCGAAGTGGTTTTTAATACCTCGATGATAGGGTATCAGGAAATCTTGACCGACCCCTCCTATGCCGGACAGATTGTTGTCATGACATATCCGCATATAGGTAATTATGGTATTACCGAGCAGGATTCCGAAGCCGATCATCCCCAGGTTGAAGGTTTCATCGTACGGGATTTTTCAGAACTTCCAAGCAATTGGCGGTCAGAGGAAACACTGCATGATTATCTGCTGCGTCACTCCATTCCAATATTTTCGGGTGTCGATACCCGGGCGATCGTGCGTCATATCAGATCGAAAGGTGCAATGCGGGGAATGATAACCACAGCGGATTCCACGGATAATGAACTGTTAGAGCGTGTAAAACAATCTTCCTCCATTACCGGTTTGGATTTGGTGAAAAAAGTCAGCCGGTCTGAACATACAAAATTTTCAGGAGAATATGCTCCTGACCGTGCTCCCTTCAATGTCGTAGCTTATGATTTCGGTATAAAGCAAAATATTATACGCTCGCTTACAGCGACGGGATTTAATCTAACGATAGTTCCAGCTCAAACGCCCGCAGAGGATGTCCTTGCTCTTAAGCCCGATGGGATATTCCTCTCAAACGGACCGGGCGATCCGGCGGCAGTTAGTTACGGCATTGAGAATACCCGAAAGCTCATCGGAAAAGCGCCTATATTCGGCATATGTCTCGGTCACCAGATTCTTGCGCTCGCATTCGGGGGAAAGACATACAAACTGAAATTCGGGCACCGCGGCGGCAATCAACCTGTGAAGAATTTGATTACCGGTAAGATTGAAATTACTTCACATAACCACGGCTTCTCCGTTGATTTTGAATCACTTAAAGCCCCGGATGTAGAATTTACTCACGTGAATTTAAACGATCAGACACTTGAAGGATTCCGGTTGAAGAATCATCCGGTCTTTTGCGTGCAATACCACCCTGAAGCGGCTCCGGGTCCGCAAGATTCGGCATATTTATTTCAGGATTTTTACAAACTTATTGAGGAATCAAAAGCATAATGGGAAAACGCACCGACATCCACTCTATTCTGGTTATCGGCAGCGGGCCTATTGTTATCGGACAGGCATGTGAGTTCGATTATTCTGGTACACAGGCATGTAAAGCTCTTAAAAGCGATGGCTATCGCGTCATACTCGTAAATTCCAATCCGGCAACAATTATGACCGATCCGGATATAGCCGACCGCACGTATGTGGAGCCCCTGCTCCCGAAATATATTGAGCGTATAATCGAACGCGAACGTCCCGACGCTATGCTCCCAACGGTTGGCGGGCAAACGGCACTTAATCTTGCAATTCAACTCGACAAGCTGGGAATACTTGCAAAATATAACGTAAAGCTGCTCGGCGCCCAAATCGAAGCAGTAAATATTGCGGAAGACCGGCGGCTCTTCAAGCAGGCAATGGATGAAATAGGTATTGAAAGTCCGCGATCCGGATTTGCAGAGACATTGGACGAAGCGCGCGATCTTCTGGAATATATCGGTCTTCCTGCGATAATCCGTCCTTCGTTCACACTTGGCGGAAGCGGCGGTGGTATTGCCTACAATGCCGAGGAATATGAGGAGATCGTTCAACACGGATTGTCTCTCTCCCCTATCAACGAAATTCTGATCGAAGAATCGGTCATTGGATGGAAGGAATACGAGCTTGAAGTGATGCGCGACCGCGCAGATAATTTTATTGTTATCTGCT